>NZ_CP058557.1:3000000-3300000 GCF_018141165.1 Alkaliphilus sp. B6464 | reverse complement strand
ATTTTTGATTTATACAATCAAGGAATATCTATTAAAGAACTTGCTGAGCAGTACTATCTTACTGAGTATAGTATTAGAAGAATAATTAGACAAGAAAAACAAATAATATAAATACAAATCGGTATTTTGATATTATCAATATAGATAATTAAATACCGATTTTTTTATTTGCAATTTTAGAATTAAGTATAAACGACTTTGATACAGAATCATTTATGAACTTGAGAAGTGAGAAGAGCCAATGATATGATCTGATTAGAAGGATTAATCCTCAATAAGTAAATTTTTAAATGAGAACTTTTTAGAAAGGGAAAGTATAGTAATGAGTATTTTAACTGTTAAAAATATGAGCCATAGATTTGGAGATAGAGCAATATTTGAATATGTGTCTTTTAGACTACTAAAGGGAGAACATGTAGGACTTATAGGGGATAATGGTGAAGGAAAGTCGACTTTTATGAATATTATAACAAATAAATTAATGCCAGATGAAGGGGAAATAGAGTGGAGCAATAAAGTTAGGATTGGATATATGGACCAGCATACTGAACTTAAAAAAGGAAAATCTATAAAATCTGTGTTAAGAGAAGCGTTTTCATATCTCTTTGAGATGGAAACCAAGATGAAGGATTTATATGATAGAATAGGTCAAATGAATGAAGAAGAAATGAGCAAAGCACTTCAGCAAGCAGCTAATATTCAAGATACCTTAGATAACAACGGATTTTACAGCATAGATTCTAAGATAGAAGCAGTTGCAGTAGGACTTGGACTTAGAAATTTAGGATTAGATAAGGAAGTTACAGAGTTAAGTGGTGGACAAAGAACTAAGGTTATATTAGCTAAACTTCTTTTAGAAGAACCAGACATATTATTACTAGATGAACCTACAAACTATCTTGATGAGGATCATATAGAATGGCTGAAAACATATCTAAAAAACTACCAGAATGCATTTATATTAATATCGCATGATATACAATTTTTAAACAGCGTGGTTAATATAATATGTCATATTGAAAACAAGTCATTAACAAGATATATAGGTAATTATGATAACTTTACAAGAACATATGAAATAAATAAAAAACAATTAAAATCTGCATATGAAAGACAACAGGAAGAGATTGCTAGGCTTGAAGATTTTGTTAAAAAAAATAAAGCAAGAGCTGCAACAAGAGGAATGGCAAGTGCTAGACAAAAAAAGTTAGATAAAATGCAAAAGATAAAGATTGCAAGTGAGAAACCAAAGCCACAGTTCCAATTTAAGTCATCTAGGATATCAGGAAAGATAATTTTTGAAGCAAGAGATTTAGTCATAGGATATAGCGAACCACTAAGCAAACCTCTAAACCTAACAATGGAAAGAGGTCAAAAGATTGCCTTAGTTGGAGCCAATGGTCTAGGAAAGTCCACATTATTAAAAAGTTTAATAGGATTAATTAAACCTATAAGTGGAGAAGTTAAAGTAGGTGATTATCAAGATATAGGATACTTTGAGCAAGAAATTAAAGAATTAAATACTAACAGTGTTATAGATGAAGTATGGAATGACCTCCAAGGATATGATAGATATCAAATAAGAAGTGCATTAGCTAAATGTGGACTAACAAATAAACATATAGAAAGCACAGTATCAATATTAAGTGGAGGAGAACAAGCCAAGGTTAGACTATGTAAACTTATAAATAAACCGACAAATATACTAATCCTAGATGAGCCAACAAATCATTTAGATGTTGAAGCAAAAGATGAACTTAAGAGAGCACTAAAAAAATATGAAGGAAGCATACTTTTAGTATGTCACGAAACAGAATTTTATAGAGATGTTGTAACCGATATATGGAACTGCGATGAGTGGGCTACTGTTTTTTAAATTGTATTTGTGGATTCAAAAAACAGTAACTAACCTAAAATAATAAAAGAGCGCAGATTTTGCGCTCAATTTAAAATTGTTTTGTAATATAATTAATTAACGTAGTTTTGATAACTTATTTTTATAATGAGAAGCCAGTTTTTTAGCTCTTCTAATCGCGTCTTTTTCTGGCCATCTTTCATGCTCTATAAAATACCTCTTCATCATTTCAATAAATACTTCATATCCACTTTTTCTTTCGTTCACATTTACACCCCATTGTATTTTTATATCTTTCCCAGAAGGAAAGTGACATTATCTCCCAGAATAAATTGTTATTCAAAGCTATATATATACTTTTCGGTGAATTTAAAAAAATTGTGGATGTCTATATTTTGGAAGTCTATTACTCTAATTGTTTTTGTAGATTTTTTGGTCTGCTGTTTTGCGTTTATCTCGGTTCTGAAACTAGAAGGGTAATCTTACTGGATTCAGGAAATTTGAAGATGCCATATAATCCTTTTATTACATCCATTTGGATTACTGGAATTTCATTTTTTACTGCTTTAGTTTTAGGGTGATATATATTCGGATATTGGATCTGATTAGGCTTTTACCGTTAAAAATGCAGATAGACTGAAAATAATAAGTGTTTTATGAATGAATGAAGAACAAGAGTGTAATTTATTGTATAAAGAAAGGACATTGACCAATAGTTTTGGTTCAATGTCCCTTTACTTATTTTAGTGTGTAGTCGTATAAAAATATATTAAGCTTGCGATAGTAGTTTTGTCTAATAAAATTAGTGTGCACCAAAGGTTATGTTCATTTTATCAATACTAAATTTCGCTCGTTTTTCTAATCAAAATTGTTGGAGGCATCATGTTTTTATTTGTTATTGTTATTTTTAGCATCTTTCCATGCTTTATAGGACAAATATATAATAGGAAAAAGAACAAGTAAAAGTACTATCGGCTGTGGAAGTGTCGACATGGTATCACCTCTTTCAAAAGATTCAAGCACACATTATAAGAGTTCCTTTTTTTCATAAATCTTGATTGATGTAGTTATAGAAACACTTAAAACTACTATAATGATAGCTGTCATTATTAAAATTCGAGCGTAAGAAGGCATGGAATATAACCCGTTCAATTCCAGTGAAATCGGTAGCTTCGTTAATGTTGGCAACAGGAATGGTGTTGCAACAATCACAATAGAAAAGAAGTATTTTGTCTTTTCGTAGCCTAATTTATATTGAATAGGTGTATACACGCTAAATATTGTTGTTGAGATTAGCAGCACTGTCAATACATTTGATAAGCTAAGAAACTCAATTTGCGGGAAAATAAGTGCTACAACACTATATGATAAAATGCAATGTGCAAAAATCAGCAATAAAAACGTATATCTTGCAGTTGCAATTGTGTGGCGGGGATATGGAGTTGCGCATAATAAAGCATCTGCTTTTGGATATTTGAGTTCTGCCATTGAAACATATTGATACAGCATAAACTCGGCAAAAATGGTCAAAATCAAAAAGGCACTGAAGCCTAAAAATTCCGGCGCACGCCACATAATGAATATTGGAATAGCGGTAGTTACAATCATCATCACTAACATGTATTTTTTTACGAGTAAAATATCTTTTTTCACAAGGCTAATTAACATTTGCTTTTACCTCCCTCAATATATCCCAACATAATGTCCTCTATACTCGGTCTTTCAACTAAAATATCGCTCATACTCTTTTGGACTAAATCTAATTGTTTCGTGATCCCTGTAAATCCAAAACTAGATTCTTGAATATTTAAAAATAGTTTGCGTGTTTCTTCATTCAGATACTTTTTATCGCCCTTTATCAATCGGTGATTGTCTATCAATGTATCCTTTTCTTCATCAAATAAAATCTTGCCGTTGTCAATCAATATTAGCATATCAGCAATTTTATCCAAATCAGAAGTAATATGTGTGGAGAAGAAAACACTTTTTCCGCCTTGATTCATGTAATCGGTGAGAATTTCCATTAGCTGACTTCTAATTAGTGGGTCGAGTCCACTGGTTGGTTCGTCCATGATTAATAGGTCTGCGTTATGTGATAAAGCGAGCGCCAAAGCAAACTTCATACGCATACCCTTTGATAATGCAGAAATTTTTTGATGAGGATTTAGATTAAAGCGCTCCATATAGGCTTTATAATCCTGTTCGCTCCAAGTTGAGTAGGCAGGAGCAATAATACTTTTCATTTCAGACATGGATAACTCATCATAGAAGCCACCATCATCCAAAACAATGCCGATACGATTTTTAAGTTCTTTCTCATTTGTCTGCATATCTTTTCCAAAAAAATTTATTGTACCGCTCTCCTTGGATATAAGGTTAAGTATTGCTCTTAGTGTTGTGGTTTTACCTGCTCCATTAACGCCTATAAAACCGGTAATACAATCTTCTTGTAGTGAAAAGCTGACATCTGACAAAGTGAAATCTTTATAGATTTTTTTTAGTCCTGTCACTTCTAATATAGTATTCATTGGTTATCCTCCTCATACAAAATATCCATCATTAAATTCAATTCCTCTTTCGGAATTTTTAACGTTTTTGCAGTTTGAATAAGGTCTTGCATCTTTTGTTCTACAATACGCCGTTTGGAATCTCTAAGCAATTCCAAGTTACCCGCTGAAATAAAAGTACCAATCCCTACCTGGCTTGTTATGAAGCCTTCCTGCTCCAACTCATCATAAACACGGCGAATCGTCAGCACACTCACGTTTAAGTCTGTAGCAAAGTTCCTAATTGATGGGAGCTGATCGCCCTCTAATATTTCGCCTTTAAAAATAGAATCCTTTATTTGTTCTTTTATTTGTTGATATAACGGCTTATCAGATACATTTGAAATTAATATTTTCATTGTATTAATCACCTCTTATAATCAGTGTGCATGTATATGATACACACTATACACTCAATATACATTGATGTCAAGAAAAAAGTGCCACTGATTTTTCATTAGCACTCAATAGGTTATATAAATAATTTTTAACTCACAGTATTTTACTGATGTACAATATTTTATTAACTTTATCAATTTGTTATACAATAATAAATACTATTTCAATAGGTAAAGAAGTCTACTACATATGTCTGCTCTAACTTTGTATGTCATAGGCCAACTAATAAATTAGATCAGCTTATTAAGCTTATTGATACAGAGTATAGTTTTTCGCTGGCTAATACTACATAGACAATTAAAATTTATTACAATTGAGCCTTGATTTTGTGTTATAATTCAGTGGTATACTTTTAACATATGATAGTTAGGGGGAGAAAAATTGCTACATGTAGTATTATTAGAACCAGAAATTCCACAAAATACAGGAAATATTGCTAGAACCTGTGCTGCAACAGGAAGTGTACTTCACTTAATAGGTCCATTAGGGTTTTCTATAGATGAAAAGCATGTAAAGCGTGCGGGACTTGACTATTGGGAAATATTAGACTTAAGGTATTATAATAGCTATGAAGAATTTTTAGAGAAGAACTCTAATGCTAAAATATACTATGCAACAACTAAAGCAGAAAAATCCCATAGTGATATGGAATACCCAAAGGAAGATTGTTATATAATGTTTGGCAAAGAAACTGCTGGTATTCCAAAAGATATATTAAATAACAACAAGGAAACCTGCATAAGAATTCCTATGGTAGATTTAGAAAGAGCAAGGTCATTAAATTTATCTAATTCTGTTTCTATTGTGGTATATGAAGTGTTACGACAATATAATTATCCGAATATGAGATAGGGTAGCTATGGCTACTCTATTTTTATTCTATATAAGAAAGTTAGAACTATAAGTATTTTAAGTAGGTGAAATTTCTAGTTAGATTTTAGAATTTAAGTGCAACATGTGTATGTTAGATAGTGTAGTGTCGCTTTTGCTTTTAACATAGAAAATATTGTAAATCGATTAAATAAAGTATAGAATGGAATTAAATAAACAGTCAATTAATAATTAATTAATAGATAAGTTAAGTAGAATAATGGAGGAGATAAAATGAGTAAGATTCAAATTATTACAGATAGTATGATTGATGTCCCTAAAGATATTGTAGAAAAACATAATATTATAGTAATGCCTTTAACTATTATTTTTGGTGATAAAGAATATAGGGATGGCGTTGACTTAACAAACGCACAATTTTATGAAAAACTTTCACAATCAGAAGAACTGCCAAAAACTTCTCAAATAAGTCCAAATACTTTTATGCAGATATTTGAAAAAGTCTTAGGCGAGGGCAAAGAAGTTCTATGTATAAATGGCTCTTCAAGGGCAAGTGGTACACATCAATCAGCAATAATAGCCAAAAACTCATTGGAAAGTGATAAAATTCAGGTTTTTGATACTATGGGGTTATCCTTTGGTGGTGGAATGTTTGTATATGAGGCTGCAGAGATGGCGAAAGATGGAAAGAGCTTAAAGGAGATAATGGATAGGCTAAATGAAATAAAATTAAAGGTAGACCATATTTTTACTGTAGATACGTTAGAGTACTTAAAAAAAGGCGGCCGTTTGAATCCAATGAAAGCTACAATAGCTACTATGTTAAATATTAAGCCAATTTTAACAGTTGCAGAAGGATTAGTTGAGCCTTTGGATAAAGTAAGAGGAAGTAAAAAGGTAGTAGGTAAAATGATAGAACTTGCAAAGCAGCGCGGAAACAACTTTGAGAATAAAGTAGTTGGTATTTCTCATGCAATCTGTCCAGAAGCTATAGCTGTACTAAAAGAACAAGTACTCAATGAGCTTAATCCAAAAGAAGTGATTGTTACTGAAATAGGCTGTACAATAGGAACTCATGCTGGGCCAGGTACATTAGCTATTTTTTACATTGTTGAGTAGTTAAAATATAAGTACATAAAATTAGATTTAATTGGATCTGGTTTTTAAATAATAATGGTGTTTAGTTAAATGCATTTTGGATATAAGAAAAATAGATTAACCTATGTGTTATTATTAAAGTTAGCGAAAAGTTGTAAAATGCTGAAAAGTCAAAATGAATTATTAAGAAATTTTAATTTGTTATAAATTTGACAATTCCAACATTCTTATGTAATGCCAATAAAACATGGGTAAAAATTTAATAAAAGTAGTTGCTACTGCCTATTATATATATTATAATGTGATTGAAGATAGATATTTAGAAAAATTTAGCATACTAATAATTTAATATTGTAACTGGAAGAAAAATGCGGGAGAGATTTAACATTTTAAATGTTAAACGCCGAAGGAAGAAGCTAAAAGGTTCGCCATTTTTTAGTGAATATCTCAGGCAAAAGGACCGTATTTGGACGGTACTCTGAAAAGCGTAATTTAGCACCGATGGGGCAATTTCTGCAGTTTAAGAAAGAAACTCTCAGGTTAATGAACAGAGCAACTATGACAACAAGGCGTTGTATTAGTTGCTCTGTTTTTGTATAATTAAGTAATTTTATGGGAATAACTCAAAGAGTAAATTTACGGAGGTAAAGTTGGGTGAAGGCAATAATTATTACAAATAATACGGAAGTTAGACAAAAATATAACAACGATTATAATATAGAATTTGTTGATGGAAATTACTTAGACGTTTTATTCCTAGCAAGGAATAAAATACACGAAGGACACAGACTGTTAACTCACCCTTTGTCAGGTAGTGTTAAACCTAACGAAACGCCTTACAAAAGTCTGGCCATATCCTGTGAAAAAGAAGATTTACATATTGATTCCTTAATGATTATAGAAGATAGCATTAGTACCGCTCAAAAATTTATTAGAATAAGTACTCCTAAGAAGTGGGATAATGAGATATTAAAAGATTTTATGGAAATTGATCGCACACTATTGGATAGTGCAATTGAAAGTATGAGGCAATTTAATTAGAATTCTAGCCAATATTTTAGCCTCAAATTCCATTAATTTAAAGTGTTATTTTTAATTAAGCATAAAAACTAATAAAATATGAAATTAAAGGAGTGAAACATATGGAAAACATTTATGATGTAATTATAATAGGTGGAGGACCTGCTGGATTATCAGCTGGACTTTATGCAGCTAGAGGTAAAATGTCAACATTAATTTTGGAAAAAGAAAAAGCAGGTGGGCAAATTGTAAGTACAGAAGAAGTTGCAAACTACCCAGGATCTATGCAAAATGCTACAGGACCAATATTAATAGATAGGATGGTAGAGCAATGTAACGAGTTTGGAGCAAAGTTTGAAAAAGATACAATAAAAGAAATAAAAGTAGATGAGTCAATAAAGGTTTTAGTAGGAGAAAAAGCAACTTATAAAGCTAAATCTATAATTATAGCCTCAGGAGCTAACCCAAGGCCAATAGGTGCGCCAGGAGAAAGAGAATTAACTGGTAAAGGTGTATCCTACTGTGCTACTTGTGATGCAGATTTTTTTACAGACCTAGAGGTGTTTGTTATTGGTGGAGGGGACTCTGCCGTTGAAGAAGCTATTTTCTTAACTAAATTTGCTAGAAAAGTAACTATAGTACATAGAAGAGATGAGCTTAGAGCTGCTAAGTCTATTCAAGATAAAGCTTTCAACAATTCTAAAATTGACTTTATATGGGACAGTACTGTAACGGAAATTAAAGGCGATGGAATAGTTGAGAGTGTAGTATTTAAAAATTTAAAAACTGGTGAAACTACAGAGTATACAGCTAACGAAGATGATGGAACTTTTGGTATATTTGTATTTGTTGGTTATATTCCTGCAACCGAAATATTTAAAGGTATTGTAAATGTGGATGAAGCTGGATATATAATAACTGATGATAATATGAAAACGAATGTTCCAGGTGTGTTTGCAGCAGGAGATTGTAGGGTAAAATCATTAAGACAGGTTATTACAGCAGCTGCTGATGGAGCTATTGCAGCAATTCAAGCTGAAAAATATATAGAAAATGAACTAGAATAGCAAGTTTAATACAACTTTAAGGAGGTGAAGGAAAATGATATCTGTTGATAAAGACACTTTTGAAAGTGAAGTACTTCAGGCTGAAGGGTATGTATTAGTAGATTATTGGAGCGATGGCTGTGAGCCGTGTAAAGCATTAATGCCTGATATTATGGAGTTAAAAGAGCAATATGGTGATAAAATTAAATTCACTAAACTAAACACTACTCAGGCAAGAAGGCTAGCCATTAAGGAAAAGGTATTAGGTTTACCTACTATTGCTATCTATAACAATGGTGCAAAGGTAGATGAATTAACTAAGGATGATGCAACAAGAACAAATATTGAATCAATGATTAAAAAATACTTATAACTAAACTGGCCTATAATGGGAACGAATTGAAAGTATTCAATTATAGGCCCTTAGAAATAAAGGGAGGTGAAGCTTGTGCGCTTAGAATTAGGAAAAATTTTCATTAATGATGTAAAGTTCGGGGATACTACTAAAGTAGAAAACGGCGTACTTTATGTCAATAAGGATGAAATGCTTAAAGAAATTGGTGGAGATGAACATATTAAAAGCATCGACATCGAATTCGCTCATCCAGGAGAAGAGGTTAGAATTACTCCAGTTAAGGACGTTATTGAACCTAGAGTTAAGGTTGAAGGTCCTGGAGGGATTTTTCCAGGGGTAATAAGTAAGGTTGATACTGTAGGTAGTGGCCGCACACATGCTTTAAAAAATGTGGCAGTAGTAACAGCAGGTAAAATCGTTGGTTTTCAAGAAGGTATCATCGATATGACTGGTCCTGGGGCAGAGTATACACCATTTTCCCAACTACACAACATAGTTGTTGTTGCAGAACCAGTTGATGGCTTAAAGCAATATGATCATGAGGCTGCTGTAAGAATGATAGGTTTTAAAGCCGCTATGTATTTAGGTGAAGCTGCGAGAAATGTAGAGCCTGATGAAGTAAAGGTTTATGAAACAGAACCTATCTTTGAATCAGCTAATAAGTATCCTGAATTACCAAAGGTAGGATATGTTTATATGCTTCAAACTCAAGGTTTACTTCATGATACATATGTATATGGAGTAGATGCTAAGAAAATAGTACCTACCATTCTTTATCCAACAGAAATAATGGATGGTGCTATTGTAAGTGGTAACTGCGTTTCTGCTTGCGATAAAAATCCAACTTATGTCCATTTAAACAATGGAATTATAGAAGACCTATATGAAAAGCATGGTAAAGAAATAAACTTTGTTGGAGTAATTATTACAAACGAAAATGTTTACCTTGCAGATAAAGAGAGATCTTCAAATTGGACTGCTAAATTAGCTAAGTTCTTAGGGTTAGATGGTGTTATTGTATCTCAAGAAGGTTTTGGTAACCCTGATACAGACCTTATTATGAACTGTAAAAAGATTGAAAATGAAGGCATTAAAACAGTTATTGTTACTGACGAATATGCTGGTAGAGATGGCGCTTCCCAATCTTTAGCGGATGCAGATCCGAAAGCTAATGCTGTTGTAACTAATGGTAATGCTAATGAGGTTATTGTGCTACCTCCAATGAAAAAGATTATAGGAACAACAGATTACATTGATAAAATTGCAGGAGGTTTCTCTGGTAGTTTAAGAGAAGATGGAAGCATCGAAGTAGAAATACAAGCAATAACAGGTGCTACTAACGAAACAGGATTTGTTAAATTATCATCTAAAGGTTTCTAGTAACTAATTATATGATATTGATAATTTAAAAATTCGAAAAATTTAAAAATCAAATAATAATTATAGAGAGGATGAAGCTGTATGGCAAGATTTGATGGAAAAAAAATCATCATTATTGGCGATAGAGATGGAATTCCAGGTCCAGCTATTGAAGAATGCCTAAAGGGTACTGGGGCAGAAGTAGTATTTTCAGCTACAGAATGTTTTGTCTGAACCGCTGCGGGTGCTATGGACCTTGAAAATCAACAAAGAGTAAAGGATCTAACTGAAAAATATGGAGCAGATAATGTTGTAGTACTTTTAGGTGCGGCAGAAGCTGAAGCATCTGGATTAGCAGCAGAAACTGTTACAGCAGGAGATCCAACCTTTGCAGGTTCATTAGCGGGAGTCCAGTTAGGACTAAGAGTTTTTCATGTAGTTGAGCCACAATTTAAAGATGAAGTGGACGCAGAAGTTTATGATGATCAAATTGGCATGATGGAAATGGTGCTTGACGTTGATTCTATCATTGAAGAAATGACTAATATTAGAAGTGAGTTTTCTAAGTATAACGATTAATTCGTATTGATAAATAATTCCCGTTAAAAATGAGAGAGGGGGGAAAGTATGAGCAAGAAAAAAGTTGTTCATTATATAAATCAGTTTTTCGCTGGAATCGGTGGAGAAGAAAAAGCTGATATCAAGCCTGAGCTAAGAGAAGGAGTAGTAGGTCCTGGTATGGCTTTAAATGCAGCTATAAAAGAGGAAGCTGAAATTGTAGCAACTATTATTTGCGGTGACTCTTATTTCAATGAAAATCTTGAAGAAGCTAAGACTGAAATCATTGAAATGGTAAAAAAATACAACCCAGATCTATTTATTGCTGGACCTGCATTTAATGCTGGTAGATACGGTGTTGCTTGCGGAACTATTTCAAAAGCGGTAAATGATGAATTGGGAATTCCTGTTTTAACAGGTATGTATGTTGAAAATCCAGGTGCTGATATGTTTAAAAAGAGTATTTACATTATCGAAACTGGAAATTCAGCCGCAGCTATGAGAAAAGCCGTTCCTGCAATGTCATCATTTGCTCTCAAATTATTAAAAGGTGAAGAAATTGGATCACCTGAGGAAGATAAATATATATCTAGAGGTATTAGAAAAAATTACTTTGCAGAAGAAAGAGGTGCAACAAGAGCGGTTAATATGCTTCTTAAAAAGTTAAAAGGCGAAGAATTTGTAACAGAATATCCAATGCCAGACTTTGATAGAGTTGAACCAAATGCTGCTGTTAAGAACCTAAGTAATATGAAAATTGCAATAGTAACTTCTGGTGGTATTGTACCTAAAGGCAACCCAGATAGAATTGAATCCTCAAGTGCTTCTAAATATGGTAAATATGATATTTCTGGATTTAATGATTTAACAGAGGCAGATCATGAAACTGCTCATGGTGGATATGACCCAGTATATGCTAACATTGATCCAGATAGAGTAATCCCTGTAGATGTTTTAAGAGATATGGAAAAAGAGGGCATTATTGGAGAGTTGCATAAATATTTCTATACAACAGTTGGAAATGGTACTTCTGTTGCAAGCTCTAAGAAATTTGCTGCTGAATTTGCAAAAGAATTATTAGCTGATGGTGTAGGTGCAGTTATACTCACCTCAACATGAGGCACCTGTACACGTTGCGGTGCAACAATGGTAAAAGAAATTGAGAGAGCAGGAATACCTGTAGTTCATATGTGTACGGTAGTACCAATATCACTAACTGTTGGCGCTAACAGAATCGTACCTACAATTGCTATTCCTCACCCATTAGGTAACCCTAATCTAGACCCTAATGAAGAAAAAGCATTAAGAAGAAAGCTTGTGCAAAAAGCTCTTGATGCTCTAACAACAGAAGTAGACGGACAAACAGTATTTGAATAAGGTTTTATATTAGAAATAAAATATAAATTAAATAGATGGGTGTTTGCTCACCCATCTATTTAAATATATACTGGATGCATTGTCAAGCTGTATGAAATTTATTTATAAATACAAAAAAATATATTTACTATATCTATAATAGATTTAAAAATTCCTTGGAGGTGTCTATTATGTCATATGCTGTAGCAAAGGCTGCTGGTTATGTTCTAGTACATACACCAGACATGATTCTTCACAATGGTACTACACAAACGATTGAAAAATCAGTAAATCCAAATTCTGAATATTTAAAACAAGTCCCTAAGCATTTACGTAGTTTTGAAGAGGTTGTAAGCTATCCTCCTAACCAAGTTTATATCGGATCTATGAAACCTGAAGAATTAAACAACTATGAAACTCCTTGGTATAACAAACAAGTAGAAGGGGCAACGAGAGAAGGTAAGTTAGGCGAAATAATGCCTCAAGATGAATTTATCGCTCTTATGAAAATATCCGATGTATTTGATTTGGTAAAACTAAATAAATCTTTTACAAGTATGGTTAAGGAAAAGTTAAACAAACATCCTTTAATAACTGAGCAAATGGTTGCTAAGTTAAAAGATGGGGATGAAATGGATGATATTAATAAATATATTAATGAGCAACATGCTGAACCTCTTTATAACAACGAAGAAGTAGTAGGTTGTATTAAAAGAGCTCATGAGGTAGACGTAAATTTGAATGCACATGTTATTTTTGAAAATTTGGTTGTAAAGGCTTCAGGAGCCTTAGCCTTTATGCATCTTATAGATAAAAACAATATAGATCCAGCTTCAATTGATTATGTTATCGAATGCTCCGAAGAAGCTTGCGGAGATATGAACCAAAGAGGTGGAGGAAACTTTGCTAAGGCTATAGCCGAAATGGTTGGAGCTATTAATGCAACTGGATCAGACACTAGAGGTTTCTGTGCTGCGCCAACTCATGCTTTAATTCAAGCAGCTGCTCTTGTGCAATCTGGAGTTTATGAGAATGTTGTTATTGTAGCAGGAGGAGCAACAGCAAAGCTTGGAATGAATGGTAAGGATCATGTAAAAAAAGAGATTCCTATACTTGAAGATGTTCTAGGTGGCTTTGCTGCTCTGGTAAGTAAAAATGATGGTATTAATCCTATTCTTAGAACAGATTTAGTAGGTAGACATACAGTAGGTACTGGGTCTTCACCTCAGGCAGTTATTACATCATTAATTACTGCACCATTAGATAGGGGTGGATTAAAAATAACAGATGTTAATAAATATTCTGTTGAGATGCAAAATCCAGATGTTACAAAACCAGCTGGAGCAGGAGACGTTCCAGAGGCAAACTACAAGATGATAGCTGCTCTTGGAGTTAAGAGAAATGAACTTGAAAGAAAAGATGTGGCTACATTTGGACATGATCATGGTATGCCGGGATGGGCACCTACTCAAGGGCATATACCGTCAGGTGTTCCGTATATTGGTCATGCTATTGAAGCTTTCAGCAATAATGAAATTGAAAGAGCTATGATCGTAGGTAAAGGAAGTTTATTCCTTGGTAGAATGACAAATCAATTTGATGGTGTATCCATTATTATGGAGAAGAATACAGGATGTAAAGAAGCACAAACTGGTGGAGTTTCGGAA
Source organism: Alkaliphilus sp. B6464 (assembly GCF_018141165.1). Classification (NCBI taxonomy): domain Bacteria; kingdom Bacillati; phylum Bacillota; class Clostridia; order Peptostreptococcales; family Natronincolaceae; genus Alkaliphilus; species Alkaliphilus sp. B6464. The sequence continues at coordinate 3,285,910 of NZ_CP058557.1, read as the reverse complement.
ACGGAAGTAAAATCTATGATAGCTGAAGCAATGAGAGAGTTTGCATCACACTTATTAGGGAAATAAGGGGTGATTTAAAATGAGTGATAACAAAATTATAAAAGAAATGATTGGTAAAGTATTTAATGATATAGCTGATGCAATAGAAACGGGACAGTTTGGCAGCAAAGCAAAAGTAGGTATTACTACATTAGGTAGTGAGCACGGAGTAGATAACATAGTTAAAGGGGCCGAAATGGCAGCTAAGAATGGTCAAGGATATGAAATTATATTGATTGGACCTAAAGTAGATACAAACCTTAAAGTGGTTGAGGCAAATACTGAAGAGGAAGCTCATAAAAAGATGGAAGAGCTTTTAGACAGTGGAGAAATCCATTCTTGTGTTACAATGCACTACAACTTCCCTATAGGTGTGTCCACTGTAGGAAGGGTTATTACACCAGCTAAGGGAAGAGAAATGTTTATAGCTACAACTACTGGAACCTCATCTCCTCATAGAGTAGAGGCTATGGTTAAAAATGCTTTGTATGGAATTATCGCTGCTAAAGCATCAGGAATCAAAAATCCAACAGTAGGAATTTTAAATGTAGATGGTGCAAGACAAGTTGAAAGAGCTCTAAAGGAACTGGATTCAAACGGATATAAGGTTAATTTTGTTGAATCGATGAGATCTGACGGTGGTGCTGTAATGAGGGGTAATGATCTTTTAGCAGGAACACCTGATGTAATGATTCAAGATACACTTACAGGAAATATCTTTATGAAAGTTTTCTCATCCTTTGCAACGGGTGGAGACTACGAAGCCTTAGGTTATGGATATGGTCCTGGTATTGGTGAAGGTTATGATAGAACAATACTAATATTATCTAGAGCCTCCGGAGTACCTGTAGTAGCTGGCGCTATTGAATACGCTGCCCAGTTAGTACAAGGTAACCTCAAGGAAGTTGCAAAGACGGAATTTGCAGCAGCTAAAAAAGCAAAACTAGATGATATACTAAAATCGCTAACAAAAGATAATAAAAAACCTAAGGAATCCGAGGGTGAAGAAGCAGTAGCCCCACCTACTGAAGTAGTTACAGGCTCAATTTCAGGAATCGATATTATGGATTTGGAGGATGCTGTTAAGGCACTTTGGAAAAAAGGTATTTATGCGGAAAGTGGAATGGGTTGTACTGGTCCTATAGTAATGGTTAATGAAGGAAAAATAAAGGAAGCTATGAAAGTATTGGTGGAAGTAGGGTTCATCGCAAAAGAGGCAGGTCCTTGTTAGCAAACTTATTGAAAAGTGAATAAATAATAGCTTGAATTATAACCTCCTAAAATATGATTATATAAAAATTAATTGTTTTAATTATATTTAGGAGGTTTTGTTATATATATAGGTAAAGCTTTATTTTACCAGCTCATATAGTGTATTGCATTTATATATTGTGTATATTATAATATTTATAGAAATATAAATTATGGTTTAAAATCTGACTATTGTACAAAATAGTTAAAAATGTTTAAAAGGGAGGATATTAAAAAGTGAAAAAAAGATCATTAGCGGTATTATTGGTTCTTGTTTTAATGATGTCATTAGTATTAACAGCATGTGGTGGAGGTAAGTCAAATGATGGAGTATCTTCAGAAGCTCCAAAAACTCAAGAAGGTACAGACAATCAGCAAGCCGATGCAGGTGATTTCTTTGTAGGCCTTGTAACTGATATTGGCGGAATTGATGATAAATCATTCAACCAAGGTACATGGGAAGGTATTGAAAAATTTGCTAATGAATTTGGAACAGATAAGAACTTCCTTCAATCTGAAGAAGATGCAGATTATATACCAAATTTATCAGCTTTTGGAGATGAAGGAGCAGATTTAATAGTTGCACCTGGATTCTTATTTGAAGACGCAATGAAGCAAGTATCAGCAAATTTTCCTGACAGAAGCTTCTTAATTCTTGATGCAAAAGTAGAGGCCGATAATGTAGCTAGTGCTCTTTTTGCAGAACACGAAGGTTCTTTTCTAGTAGGAGTAGCTGCAGCGCTGAAGGCTAAAGAAGCGGGTAAAGATACTGTTGGTTATATAGGTGGTATGGATTTTGAATCTATACAAAAATTTGAAGCTGGATATGAAGCAGGTGTTTGGGCAATAGACCCTAATATGAAAGTTTTAGTTGAATATGCAGGTGCATTTGATAATGCCCAAACTGGTCAAGCATTAGCAGCTAAAATGTACGATCAAGGTGCATACGTTATTTATCATGCAGCTGGTGGTACTGGTAATGGATTAATTAAAGAGGCTCAAGATAGAAGAGTAAAAGGGCAAGACGTATGGGCTATAGGTGTTGACAGAGATCAATATGAAGATGGCATATATGAAGGTGATAAATCAGCTGTATTAACATCAATGATTAAACGTGTTGATGTTGCTGCCTATGACATTGCAAAACTTACTTTAGATGGTAAGTTCCCAGGTGGAGAAGTTCTTACTTTCAATTTAGAAAATGAGGGAGTTGGATTACCGAAAAACAATCCAAATCTATCTGATGAAATTGTAAAAAAAGCAAATGATTTTATACCTCAAATTATTTCTGGTGAAGTTGAAGTATCACCTGTACCATCAAGATTACAAAAATAAAAATTTAATGATTCTATAGTTGTATTATAGGCTTAAATTTCATATAATAACTATAAAAAAACCAAGATTTTATAGTCTTGGTTTTTTACTTAATAACGTAGCACGTAGGAAAGTAAAAATTATATGAATATGGTTTTCATAGAGTATATCTAGCAAAGGCTTCTTTGACTTAAAAATTTTAATAGAAGCCTTTGTTCATTAATATAGTATTATTTTAAAAATATGAGGTGTTAATTATGAGAGCAAAACAAAGTGAAATACTAGATACTATAAAAAGCAAAGGCTTAACCTATCAACAAAAACATCATAATTTAGCAAATATTGCAGAAAGACTTGTTGATCCAATAGAATTATTGAATTACACAAGTGAAGAAATGGAAGCAATAGAAAACAATATGATATGTGATTTAAACGAAGGATATGGAGTTTATAGACCAAGATATATTGTTCCGGATTATTCTATTTTTATTAAAGAGGGATGCAAGTTTTTAGATTTAAATCCCCCAACTGATATAGATGAATTATTAGATGGACTTTTAATTTTATATAGTAACGTTCCATCAATAACAAGTTTTCCTGTTTTTATAGGTGAATTAGATCAATTAATAGATCCATTTATAACAAATGAAGATGAAGATTATATAAAAATCAAACGATTTTTAAATCATATAGATAAGACTATTCCCGATTCATTTTGTCATGCTAATATAGGACCTAGGGCAAGTAAGGCAGGCGAATTGATTTTAAAAGCGGTAATTGAACTGCAAAATCCTACTCCTAACATGACAATTAAATATAATAAAAATATTACTAATAGAGAATTTGCAAAGCTTGCAGCAAAAGCATGCTTAGTTGCTTCTAAACCATCATTCTCTAATGATGATTATTATATTAAAGATGTTGGTGAACATGGGATTGCAAGTTGTTATAACGCTCTTCCTATGGCTGGAGGTGCATATACTCTATTAAGGTTAAGATTAGGAACAATTGCTAAATCCTGCTCTTCAAAGGATGAATTAATTAATAAAGCCCTTCCTACCTTTGCTAAACATATGCTCTCTATGATAGATAAAAGAATAAAATTCATTGTTGAAGAGTCGAATTTCTTTGAAACCTCATTCTTAGTAAAAGAAGGCTTTATCAAAAAAGATAATTTTACAGCAATGCCGGCTATTGTTGGACTAGCAGAAGCTGTTAACCATGTATTAAAGCTTGAAGATAAAAATGAAAGGTTTGGACAATCAGAATATGGAGATGAAATTGCTCATGAAATATTAACAGCTATAGAAAAAATAGTGAATAATCATGAAGCCGTATATTGTGAAAGAACTAATAATCGTTATCTATTCCATGCTCAAGTAGGTGCTAGTATAGATAATTCAGATAAAGAAAATACACCTGCACATAGGATTCCTGTAGGTGATGAACCAATATTACCACTTCATTTAACACAATCGGCGCAATTTCATAAATACTTCCCATCGGGAACAGGAGATTTATTTGCATTCGATCAAACATATCTTAATAATCTAGATGCAGTTTTGGATATAATTGAAGGAGCATTTAATAAAGGATATCGTTATATTACAACTTATCTACAAAACTCAGATTTAATAAGAGTTACAGGTTATTTGGTAAAGCGTAGCGAAGTTGAAAAGGCGAGAAGAGAAGAAATAGTTCTTAGAAATACAGCGATGTTAGGAATGGGTACAGACGACAATGCCCACGTATTTAGTAGAAGGACAAGGGATTAAAAATGGATATTAATGGGAACACTCTTCCGGTAAAGGATATTATTCCATTTGCTAATGTAGATGGTAGTGGAAATAGAACGACTATTTTTGTGCAAGGCTGCAATTTAAATTGTATCTATTGCCATAATCCAGAAACAATAAAGCTGCCTTGTGAAGAAACAGAAGAGACTAAATATACAGTAGAACAACTTTTAGATGTAATTAAACAGTATGCTCCATATATAAGGGGCATTACTGTTTCTGGTGGAGAAGCTACTTTATATAGTTCATTTTTAGTAGATCTATTTAAAGAAGTTAAAAAGCTTGGGCTTACTTGTTATGTAGATACTAATGGAATTTTCAATAGACAGAAAATAATAAACCTTATTCAAGTAACTGACAAATTTCTTTTTGATATTAAAGGAATTAATAATTTAGAAAGAGTAACTAGAAAAAGCATAGAACATAGTTTTGATAACTTAGAATATTTGCTAAGCTTAAATAAAATTGAAGAAGTTAGAACAGTTTGTATTGAGGATTATATTGATATTGAAGGGACAATAAGGGAAGTATCAAAGCATATTAAAGAATATAGAGATGTAATATACAAATTAATAAGAGTCCATTATAGAGGATTAACAAAAGATCAAATTAAAGCTGTAAAAGACTCTGTGCCTTCTAAAGAAAAGATGATGGAACTTGAAAGACTAGCAAAATCTATAGGTGTAAAAAACATTGTTACAATATTATAAAGGATAGGAGAAGGACTATGGCATATGCGATTGAGATGTTAGGGATAACAAAAAAATTCCCTGGTATTAAAGCTAATGATAACGTTACATTATGTGTTGATAAAGGCGAGATTCATGCACTTCTAGGTGAAAATGGGGCAGGAAAATCAACCTTAATGAGTATTTTGTTTGGTCTTTATCAGCCGGACGAAGGTACTATTAAAGTAAATGAAAAAGAAGTTTTAATAAATGATCCGAATATAGCTAATGAATATGGTATAGGTATGGTGCATCAGCACTTCAAACTTGTTGAAAACTTTACAGTAACAGAAAATATTATTCTTGGAATGGAGCCTAAAAAATCTTTTGGAAGAGTAGATGTAAAAAAAGCAACGGAAAAAGTAAAAGAACTTAGTGATAAATATGGCTTAATGGTTGATCCTAATGCAAAAATTGAAGATATAACAGTAGGAATGCAACAAAGAGTTGAGATTTTAAAGATGCTGTATAGAAATGCTGAAATTTTAATTTTCGATGAGCCTACAGCTGTTTTAACGCCACAAGAGATTAGAGAACTAATGAGAATAATGAAAGAATTAATAAAAGAAGGTAAGACAATTATTTTAATTACACATAAGTTAAAAGAAATTAAAGAAGTTGCAAATCGCTGTACAGTTCTTCGTAGAGGTAAATATATTGGAACTGTTGATGTTGCAAATACTACTGAAGAGCAAATGGCAGAAATGATGGTTGGTAGAGAAGTTAGCTTTGAGGTTGAAAAAACTTCAGCTAAGCCTAAAGATGTAGTTTTAGAAATTAAAAATTTAACTGTGAAGAATAATCGTAAGCTCGATGCTGTTAAAAACTTAAACTTAAAAGTCCATGCAGGTGAAATACTTTGTGTTGCTGGTATAGATGGTAATGGACAATCTGAGTTAATAGAAGCTATAACGGGACTTAGAAAAATCGAAAGCGGTTCTATTTTACTTAATGGTGAGCCTATTGAAAATGAAAGCACTAGAAATAGAACATTAAAGGGAATAGGACATATACCAGAGGACCGCCAAAAATATGGACTAGTATTAGATTTTAAATTAGAAGAAAATATGGTTCTACAAAAATATTTTATGGAGCCATTTTCGAAAAATGGAATATTGAATTTTAACGAGATTAGAAAGTATTCTGATACTCTTATTGAGGAGTTTGATGTACGAAGTGGTAAAGGAAGTTTATCTGAAACTAGAGGTATGTCTGGAGGAAATCAGCAGAAGGCTATTATTGCAAGAGAGGTCGAACGTTCTCCAGAACTTTTAATTGCTGCTCAACCAACCCGTGGGCTTGATGTAGGAGCTATTGAATATATTCATAATCGTTTAGTACAGGAAAGAGATAAAGGTAAAGCTGTACTTTTAATGTCTCTTGAAATGGAAGAGGTTTTAAATCTTTCTGATAAAATAGCAGTTATATATGAAGGTGAAATTGTTGGTATTGTAAATACTAATGATACTGATGAAAATCAGCTTGGCTTAATGATGGCCGGTTCTAAAAAAGGAGGCACTATTTCCGATGAATAAGATTAAAAATTTTATAGCGAATAAAAAAAATCATGGTTTCCTTATTCCTATAATTGCTATTTTGCTTGGCTTTTTAGTTGGTTCTTTAATCATGCTATTTACTGGTTTAAATCCTAAGGATCTATTTATTTCACTTATAAGAGCAATTACTGGAATCAATGTAAATAATATTGGAACGGGTAAAGAAACTTTCAATGCCAGATATATAGGAGAATATTTTGTATATGTAATGCCTTTAATACTAACTGGCTTATCTGTAGCCTTTGCATTTAGAACAGGTTTATTTAATATAGGTGCTGAAGGGCAGGTAATGCTTGGTGCTTTTATGGCAACTTATGTTGCTTTAACTGTTAATTTACCAAAGCCAATACTTTTGCCAGCTGTTATAATATCAGGAGCTTTAGCGGGAGCTTTATGGGGTTTTATTCCTGGTATATTAAAAGCTAAATTTAATGTTAGTGAAGTTGTTGTAACTATTATGCTAAACTATGTAGGACTTTATACTACAAACTATTTTATTAGAAGTCTTCCGGGTAGTACAAGTACTAGAACAGTGGATCTTCCAGCAGCTAGTCTTTTGAAAAGTGATCTTTTAGCTGGTCTCACTAATAATTCGAGGCTTCATTATGGATTTATAGTTGTCATTTTAGCAGTTCTAGCTTTTTGGTTTATTATAGAGAAAACAACATTCGGATATGAATTAAAGTCAGTTGGATACAATCCGTTTGCTTCTCGCTATGCTGGAATGAAAGTTGAAAGAAATGCGGCTTTATCTATGGCTATAGCAGGTGCTTTTTCAGGTCTTGCAGGAGCAATTTTAGTATCAGGAACATTTGGATATGGACGTGTTTTAGGTAGTTTTGAAAACTATGGTTTTGATGGTATAGCTGTAGCATTAATTGGTGGAAGTACAGCCTTTGGTTCAGTATTGGGTGGGTTACTATTTGGAGCACTTAAAGCCGCACAACCTATTATGCAAATAAACAGAATTCCTAGAGATATTGCAATTATAATTATAGCTTCTATAGTTATTTTTATAGCTATGCGAAACGGTATAAAAATGGCATTAGAAAAAGTTAAAGTTAAGGAGGTTGAAAAATAATGGAAACTATTTATTCAATGTTAGTATTAACACTTATTTTTTCTACTCCAATTGTTATAACCTCCTTAGGTGGATTGTTTTCTGAACGAAGCGGTATAGTTAATATTGCCCTTGAAGGATTAATGATGTTTGGTGGTTTTGGAGCAGCTACAGCACTTGTTTTTTTACATGGATCAGTACCATTTGCACCTTGGTTAGCTCTTATTGTAGGTATGGCTTTTGCAGCTTTGATATCAGTTATACATGCATATTTAAGTATAAATTTAAATGCAGACCAAATAATATCTGGAACAGCAATTAATCTACTAGCTACAGGTGTAACAATATACTTAGCACAGATAATATTTGGACAACAAAGAACACAAACATTTAGTGGAAGTTTTAGAAAAACTACCTATCCAGTATTAAGTGATATACCAGTAATCGGAGATATTTTCTTTACTAATATTTATCCTACAGTATATCTTGCGTTTATTTTGGTATTAGCTGCTTGGTATATTCTGTATAAGACTCCATTTGGTTTAAGACTAAGAGCAACCGGAGAGCATCCACATGCAGTAGACAGTATGGGAGTTAGTGTAAAGAAGATGAGATATATCGGTGTTATTGTATCGGGAGCTTTAGCAGGACTTGGTGGAGGAATACTAGTGTTAACTCAAGATACACAGTATACTGTTATGAGTATTAGTGGTACAGGGTTTATAGCACTTGCGGCATTAGTATTTGGTAGATGGAAACCAGCTGGACTTCTAGGTGCAGGTTTGTTTTTTGGTTTTTCTAGAATATTTAGTATATATTCTAATAGTTTTTCATTTCTACAAAAATTACCAAACGAATTTTTCTTTGCCCTTCCTTATCTATTGACAATTGTAGCTCTTGTAATATTCAGTAGACAATCTGTTGGACCAAAGGCAGCGGGTAAAGCCTATGATAAAGGTGAAAGATAAATGCATAATAAAAAGTCCCTTAATAGGGACTTTTTATTATGCAATCTTTATGCCAATCCAAAGAAAATCACGTAGATACTTTATTAAATTCAGGTTAAATGGTATAATAGCACTATACAAAGTTTGAAGAAGGGTGATCTATATGAGAATGGGTTTTAACTTACAACTAGAGCAATCCCAGAAATTGATTATGACTCCACAATTGCAACAGGCTATTCAAATTTTACAATTTAATTCCTTAGAGCTGGAGAAATATATTAATGAGCAATTAGAAAAAAACCCTGTATTAGAAGCGAATGTTGAGAAAGAAAGACAGGATGTATCAGATAGAAAAACTGAAGAAGATAAAATTAAAGAAATTAATTGGAAGGAATATATTGAAGACTTCAATAACTACGAATATACAAAAGGTAGCTATTATAATGAAGAAAATGAATTTAACTATGAAAATATTGTTTCGAGAGAATCTACACTACAGGAGTATCTGTTATTTCAATATCATCTAACTTTATTAGATCGAAAATATTTCGTAATAGGGGAGTATATAATAAATAGTCTAGATGATAGAGGATATTTGATGGCTACTGTTGAAGAAATTGCTGACTATTTTAAAGAAGAAAAATATATAGTCGAAAGTATTTTGCAAATAATCCAAACTTTTGATCCTCCAGGTGTAGGAGCAAGGACTCTTGAGGAATGTTTATTACTTCAATTACGCTCTTTAGAAATAAAAGATGAAAAAATTTATAAACTTATTGCGGAATATCTACCTGAAATTGCTTCGAATAAATATCCTTACATTGCTAAAAAATTAGGAGTTAGTATTGGTCAAATTCAGCAATATTGCGATTTTATAAAAACCTTAGAACCGAAACCAGGTAGAAGATTTACATCCAATCAAAATAGATACATTACTCCTGATGTTGTAGTTAAAAAAATAGGAAACGAGTACACAATATTAACTAATGATTACAACGGACCACGACTAACCATTCGTGACGATTATAAAAGAATGATGACTTCTAGTGATGAAAATTCTGATGTTGTGAAATTTTTAAATGAGCAATTTAATTCTGCAGCTTGGCTAATTAAAAGTATTGAGCAAAGAAAGCAAACTATTTATAAGGTTGCAGAAGTAATAATAAAAAAACAGATGGCCTTTTTTGAAAAGGGGAAAAAATATTTAAGACCTATGACACTAAAAGAAATTGCGGATGAAATCGAAGTTCATGAGTCTACAGTTAGTAGGGCTACCAATGGTAAGTATATTGAAACGCCACTTGGTATATTCGAATTAAAATATTTCTTTTCTAGTGGAGTAGAAGGAAATGAAGGTATAGGTATTTCATCAGAAAGTATAAAGAGTTTTATACAAGATATAATTAATGAAGAAGATCCTAAAAAGCCTTTAAGTGATGATAAGGTAGTTAATAAATTGAAGATTAAAGGTATAAATATATCAAGAAGAACTGTAGCAAAGTATAGAGATGAGATGGGTATATTAGCATCTTCAAAGAGAAAAAGGTATTGAAAATTATTGATTTAGAAATAAGTCTAGAATAATTAAGTAATCCTAATATTATAGTGATTGCTTAATTATTCTAGATTTTTTTTATGTACCAGATAGAATATTTTTCTAATTTTATACAACTTTTATTCTACATATAGTTGATTGTATTTTTTAAATATTGTATAATATAATCAAACAGGGACGTAACAAGTCTTTGTGGGGCTAAAAATGTCCCGGGGTGAAAGAAGGTGGATTATGAAAGATATCATTAATCTTCAAAAAAAAATTATACCAGAGATTTTTCCAATATTAGAGAAAAGATATAATATTCTTCGAAATATATATTTGATGCAACCAGTAGGTAGAAGAAATTTGGCAAATAAACTCTCTGTAGGTGAACGGATAATAAGAACGGAAGTAGATGTTCTGAAAAATCAAGGGTTAGTAGAGGTAGATGCTGCAGGTATGACAATTACAGAGGAAGGTAAGATTATAGCAGAAGAGCTAAAGGATTTTATTTACTCTATGCGTGGAATTGAAGAAATTCAAGATAGGTTAAAAAATAAGTTAGGAATAAGTAAAGTTATAGTTGTCCCAGGTAATGTGGAAGAAGATGACTTTATATTAAATGATCTAGGAAAAGCAACTGCAAAGTTAATTGAAAAGCTTGCAACTAACAATACAAAAGTAGGTATTACTGGTGGTACTACTATGGCCGCTGTTGCTAAAGGAATAACACAGCATACAAAAAAGCAAAATATAAAAATAGTTCCTGCTAGAGGTGGTCTTGGAAAACAAGTCGAAACTCAGGCAAATACTATAGCAGCTGAAATAGCTAGTAGATTAAACGGAAGTTACGAATTATTACATGCTTCTGATACATTAAGTAACCAAACTATGGAAATACTTTTACAAGACCGTGAAATTGAAAGGGTCATTAAAACTATAAAATCTGTAGATTTGTTGGTATTTGGTATAGGAAGAGCAGATACAATGGCGAGAAGACGCGAACTTCCAAAGGATATAGTTGGAAAGCTAGCAGAATCAAATGCAGTATCTGAAGCATTTGGCTACTATTTTAATCAAGAAGGTAATATTGTACATGAAACAAAGACAATAGGCATTGATCTTAAAGATTTCCAGCGAGTTCCCAACACAATAGGAGTGGCTGGTGGACAAAATAAGGCTGAAGCAATATTAGCAATTACAAGTTTAAAAAAGTCTATGATACTGGTAACTGATGAAGCTGCTGCAACAATGATATTAGAAAAATTTTAAATAAAATATGGGAGGTTTTATTATGAGTATTAAAGTAGCAATAAATGGTTTTGGAAGAATTGGAAGAAATGTATTTAAGATAGCATCTGAGAATAAGAGAGATTGGGACATTGTAGCTATTAACGATTTAACAGATCCTAAAACATTAGCTCATTTATTAAAATATGATAGCCTATTTGGTAAGTTTAATGGAGAAGTAGATTATAAAGATGATGCAATAATTGTTAATGGTAAAGAAATTAGAATTTTTGCAGAAAGAGATCCAGAAAATTTACCTTGGAGCGAATTAGGTGTAGACATTGTTATAGAATCGACTGGTATTTTTAGAAGTAAAAAGGATGCTTCTAAACATATTACTGCGGGTGCCAAAAAAGTAATAATATCTTCCCCTGCAAAAAATGAAGATATTACAATAGTTATGGGGGTAAATGACAAGGATTATGACCCGCTACAGCACAATGTAATTTCTAATGCGTCTTGTACGACTAATTGTATAGCACCTTTAGCAAAGGTATTAGATGAAAATTTCACTATTAAAAAAGGGCTTATGACTACTATACATTCTTACACAAATGATCAAAAGATTTTAGACTTACCACACGATGATTTAAGAAGAGCAAGGGCAGCGGCAGAATCAATTATACCTACTACTACGGGTGCAGCAGAAGCTGTTGCTTTAGTACTTCCGCAATTAAAAGGGAAACTAAGTGGTATGGCAATGAGGGTCCCAACACCTACAGTATCAGTTGTGGATCTAGTATTAGAGTTAGGGAAGGAAGTAAGTAAAGAAGAAATAAATAAAGTATTTAAGGAATCAGCAGAAAGAGAACTAAAAGGTATACTAGATTATTCAGACGAACCACTGGTTTCTATTGATTATAAGCAGGATCCTCACTCTACAATAATAGATGGGTTAAGCACCATGGCAATAGATGGTACTATGGTAAAAGTAGTGGCTTGGTATGATAATGAATGGGGATACTCAGCAAGAGTAGTAGATCTTACTAGTTATATTGTAGCTAAGGGATTATAAGAAAAACTTCTGTTGAAAACTTGTTTAAATTAAAGAAGTTTTTACTATAGTGTAACTTATGGAAAGTATACATTAAAGCAATGTATACTTTCCTATGCGTTATAAAAAATATATTTAATGTTATGTTCAAGGATTTAATTTTGCAGAAAAATGTGGTAACATATATATAACAATAACATATACTAATAGGTTAATGTTATATACTAATGGATTATTTATTTCCAAGGAGGTATGGATGTAAATGCTTAATAAAAGAACAGTGGAAAATTTAGATGTTGAAGGTAAAAAAATCCTAGTAAGATGTGATTTTAACGTACCAATGGACAAAGAAGGAAATATTACAGATGATATAAGAATCAGAGCGGCTATGCCAACTGTAGAGTACATAATAAATAAAGGAGGAGCTGTAATTTTAATGTCACATTTAGGTAGGCCAAATGGAGAGCCGAATCCTAAATATTCATTGGAACCTGTAGCAAAAAGAATTTCAGAGTTAATTGGAAGAGAAGTAAAATTTGCTGCTGATGATGCAGTAGTTGGCAATATAACTAAAAATTTAGCATCTGAATTAAAAAAAGGTGAAATTTTATTACTTCAAAATGTACGTTATCGTAAAGAGGAAGAAAAAAATAATGAGGATTTTTCAAAAGAGCTTGCTTCCTTAGGAGATGCATATGTTAATGATGCCTTTGGAACAGCTCATAGGGCACACTCTTCAACTGCTGGTATTGCTAAATTCCTACCTTCAGCTATGGGATATTTAATAGAAAAAGAAGTAAGCTTTATAGGCAAAGCATTAGAATCCCCCGAAAGACCTTTTGTTGCAATATTAGGGGGAGCAAAGGTTTCAGATAAGATCGGGGTTATTGAAAACTTAATAGATAAGGTTGATGCATTAATAATTGGTGGAGGAATGGCCTATACATTCTTTAAGGCTAAAGGCTACGAAGTAGGACAGTCTTTACTAGAAGAAGATAAGGTTAGTCTAGCTGCTAATTTAATTGAAAAGGCTAAGGAAAAAAATGTAGAGTTACTACTTCCAATCGATACAGTTGTAGCAAAGGAATTTGCTGCCGATGCAGATCATTGGACTGTGAATAGCAATAGTATTCCTCGGGAAACAATGGGCCTAGATATAGGCGAAAAAACTAGAGAGCTATTTGCCCAGAAAGTAAAAGAAGCAAAGACTGTAATTTGGAACGGACCTATGGGTGTATTTGAAATGCCTGCATTTGCTAAAGGAACTAGGGAAATAGCAAAGGCATTAGCAAATAGTAAAGCAACTACAATAATTGGTGGTGGGGATAGTGCTGCTGCCGTAGAACAATTAGGGTTTGCAGATAAAATGACACATATTTCTACAGGGGGAGGAGCCTCTTTAGAATTTTTAGAAGGCAAAATATTGCCAGGAATAGATGTGTTAGAAAATAAATAAGGTGAGGTGTAGAATATGCGTAAACCTATTATTGCTGGTAACTGGAAGATGCATAAAATAACTAATGAAGCATTAGAGCTTGTAAATCAAATAAAGGATGAAGTAAGCGAAACTGATGTTGAAGTAATTGTATGCTGTCCATTTACCGTACTTAGTGAGGTTAAAAAAGCTTTAGCAGGATCAAAAGTCAAACTTGGAGCTCAAAATATGCATTGGGAAGATGAGGGAGCATTTACAGGGGAAGTTTCAGCTAATATGTTAAAAGACGTAGGAGTTGATTATGTAATAATTGGTCACTCTGAAAGAAGACAATATTTTAATGAAACAGATGAAACTGTTAATAAAAAGGTAATTAAGGCTATTGAAAATGGATTAAATCCAATAGTATGTGTTGGAGAAACCTTGGAACAAAGAGAAGATAACAAAACATTTGATATTATTAAAATGCAAACATTAGCTGCTTTTGAAAATATTGACAATAAAGATATGGAAGATATAGTAATTGCATATGAGCCAGTTTGGGCCATAGGTACAGGAAAAACTGCTTCTTCTCAGGAAGCAAATGAAGTAATAGCATATATTCGATCTTTACTTGAAGAAAAATATGGATCAGAGATTTCGGAGGAAGTTAGAATTCAATATGGTGGTAGTGTTAAATCTTCTAATGCTACTGAAATTATGAATGAAACAGACATTGATGGAGCCTTGGTTGGAGGCGCTAGCCTAAAGGCGGAAGAATTTTTAGGAATTGTAAATTTCTAGGAAGGAAGATAAATATGAAAAAGCCTGTTGCTCTTATTATTTTAGACGGCTTCGGAATAAGAGAAAGTAAATTTGGAAACGCTGTAAAAGCTGCTAAACTTCCAAACTACAATAGTTATATAAATAATTATCCTAGTACACAAATTTCAGCTAGTGGATTAGATGTAGGACTACCAGAAGGACAAATGGGAAACTCTGAAGTAGGTCATCTAAATATTGGAGCTGGCAGAGTAGTTTATCAAGAACTTACCCGTATTACTAGAGAAATTGAACTAGGTAATTTTTATAAGAACACTAAATTTCTAGAGCTAATTTCCTCCGTAAAAAATAGCGGTAAGAAACTACATTTAATGGGATTGGTTTCTGATGGCGGCGTACATAGTCATATTGGGCATTTATTTGCATTGATAGATATGGCAAAAAAAGAAGGTTTAAATGAAGTGTATATACATTGTTTTCTAGATGGTAGAGACACCCCACCAAAAAGCGCAATGGAATTTATTTCCGCTTTAGAGGATAAAACTAAAGAAATAGGAATAGGTAGAATAGCTACAATATCTGGAAGATACTATGCTATGGATAGAGATAAGAGATGGGATAGAACTAAGTTAGCCTATGATGCTATGGTACTAGGCGAAGGAAGAATCGCTGATAACCCTTTAAATGCTGTGGATATAGCATATTCATTGGGAGAAAATGATGAATTTGTTCTGCCTACTGTGATACCCAATGCAGCCGGAACCTATGACAAATTAGAATCAGGAGATGGAGTTATATTCTTTAACTTTAGACCAGACCGCGCTAGACAAATAACTAGAGCTCTAGTTGATACTGATTTTGATGGTTTTGAAAGAAATAATGGTTACTTTCCATTAAATTATGTTTCTATGACTCTTTATGATAAAACTATTGAAGGAGTTAAAGTTGCATACGAACCACATATTCTAACAAACACTTTAGGAGAGTATATTAGTAAGCGAGGACTTAATCAGCTAAGAATAGCAGAAACAGAAAAATATGCTCATGTAACTTTCTTCTTTAATGGAGGAGTTGAAACTCCGAATTCAAATGAAGATAGATTACTTATTCCATCACCTAAGGTAGCTACTTATGATTTACAGCCAGAAATGAGTGCCTATGAATTAACAGATAAACTGATTGAGAAAATCGATGAAGATAAATATGATTTAATAATAGTAAACTATGCAAATCCTGATATGGTTGGACATACAGGAGATTTAAATGCAGTAGTAAAAGCACTAGAAACTGTTGATTGTTGTTTGGGTAAGGTTGTTAGTAGGATTATAGAAAAAGGTGGTAGCTCCATAATTACATCAGACCATGGAAACTCAGAAGATATGATTAACGAAAAAAATGGAACACCTATAACAGCTCATACAACAAATCCTGTTCCTTTAATTATAGTTGGGGCAGGAGATATAAAGCTAAAAGAAGATGGACGTCTTTCAGACATAGCGCCTACACTACTAGAACTTTTAAATCAAGAAAAGCCAACGGAAATGACTGGAGAAAGTTTGATTAAAAAATAGAGAGGAGATTTACATATGTCGATTATAAGTGATGTTTATGCAAGAGAAGTATTGGACTCAAGAGGGAATCCTACTGTTGAAGTAGAAGTTTACTTAGAAAGTGGTGCGGTAGGAAGAACAATAGTTCCTTCCGGAGCTTCCACAGGAGCATTTGAAGCTGTAGAACTTAGGGATGGTGATAAAGGAAGATATTTAGGTAAAGGAGTACAAAAAGCTGTTGAAAATGTAAATGAAATTATTGCCCCAGAAATAATTGGGTTAGATGCAGTAGACCAAGTAGCTATTGACCAAATTATGATCGATTTAGATGGTACACCAAACAAAGGAAAACTTGGTGCCAATGCTATATTAGGAGTATCTATGTCGGTTGCTAAGGCTGCGGCAGAAGCTTTAGGATTACCTCTATTCCAATATTTGGGTGGAGTAAATGCAAAACAATTACCGGTACCTATGATGAACATTTTAAATGGTGGAGCACATGCAGACAATAACGTGGATATTCAAGAGTTCATGATAATGCCTGTAGGTGCTACAAGCTTTACAAATGCTGTAAGAATGGGTGTTGAAGTTTATCATAATTTAAAATCAGTTCTTAAGGAAAAAGGTCTAGCTACTGGTGTAGGTGATGAAGGTGGCTTTGCACCTAACTTAGCTTCAAACGAAGAAGCTCTGCAAGTAATTGTTGAAGCTATTAAAAAGGCAGGATATACACCAGGAGAAGATATTAAGTTAGCATTAGATGTAGCAGCTACAGAATTATACGATGAAAATCAAAAAGTATATAAATTGTCTGGCGAAGGTGTTACAAAAACTTATGCAGAAATGGTTGACTTCTATGAAGAGTTAATTAATAAATATCCTATCATTTCAATTGAAGATGGACTAAGTGAAGAAGATTGGGACGGTTGGAATTTAATGACTGAAAGATTAGGTAAAAAGATTCAAATAGTTGGAGATGATTTATTTGTAACAAACACTGAAAGACTTAAAAAAGGAATTAAAGCAGGAACAGCTAATTCAATATTAATAAAACTAAACCAAATTGGTACAATAACAGAAACATTAGACGCTATTGAAATGGCTAAGAGAGCTGGATATACTGCTGTAATCTCTCATCGTTCAGGAGAAAGTGAAGATTCTACAATAGCAGATGTGGCAGTAGCTATAAATGCTGGTCAAATTAAAACTGGTGCGCCTGCTCGTACAGACCGTGTTGCCAAATATAATCAATTATTAAGAATTGAAGATATGCTTGGATTTACTGCACAATATTTAGGAGAAGAAGTATTCTACAACTTAAAAAAATAGTAATATATACGCGAAGAATTAATGAATTAGAATGATGTTGTAAAATTACACCAACAATATAACGAGAATGCTAGCATCCTCGTTATATTGTTTTCCATTTATTGGTTACCTTAGGAAACTGTAGAATCACTTCTTAAACGGGTGAAACAAATATTTTTTGATTGATTTTACCAATTTCCTATGTTACAATATGAATGTTAACTATAATATAGGAGGTGTGAAAATTGAGAATATTCCTAATGGTTATTCAAGTAATGGCGTGTCTTATACTTATTGGAAGTATTTTATTACAACCTGGTAAAAGTGAAGGACTTTCTAGTGCATTTGGTGGTGGAGCACAGATGATGGCTAAACAAAGCAGAGGTTTTGATGGTTTATTATCTAAGGTTACTAAAATTGCTGCAGTTTTATTTATAGTTGTAGCTATTGCGTTGGTTGCAATTCAATAGATATATAAAACAAAAGAAAACTGAATAGAAGGAGGATTATCATCAATGGACTTTACGATTTTAGCACCTATTGTAGGGGTAGTAGCACTTATATTTGCTTATATGCTCATTAGTAAAATCAACAAGGTATCTCCTGGTACAGATAGAATGAAAGAGATTGCTTCTTACATTCATGAGGGTTCTATGGCTTTCTTAACAAGGGAGTATAAAACTCTAGCTATTTTTGTAGTTGTACTGTTTGTAATACTAGGATTTGGCATTGATTGGGAAACAGCTATTTCATTTATAGTGGGTTCTCTATTCTCAGCTTTAGCAGGATTTATTGGAATGCAAGTGGCAACAAAAGCTAACGTAAGAACAGCTAATGGAGCTAAAGAAGGTGGAATGAATAAAGCGTTAAGCGTAGCCTTCTCTGGTGGTGCTGTAATGGGTATGACTGTTGTTGGACTTGGTATTTTAGGAGTTGGTGCACTATACATAGTGTTCACTAAGATTGCAGGAGAGATTGAAGCAGCCAGAATTATTACTGGATTTGCTTTAGGTGCTTCTTCTATTGCTCTATTTGGGCGTGTAGGTGGAGGTATATATACAAAGGCTGCCGATGTTGGAGCTGACCTTGTTGGTAAAGTTGAAGCTGGTATTCCAGAAGATGACCCAAGAAATCCAGCAGTAATTGCTGATAACGTTGGTGACAACGTAGGAGACGTTGCAGGTATGGGGGCAGACTTATTTGAATCCTATGTAGGATCAATTATTTCTGCGATTACTTTAGGTTTAGTTGCTTATGGTAAAAATGGAGCTGTATTTGCATTGGCCTTGTCATCAATTGGAATTATTGCATCTATTATTGGTACATTCTTTGTTAAAGGTGATGAAAAATCTGATCCAGGACAAGCTCTTAAAATGGGTACTTATGTAGCTGGTATTATTACAGTAGTTGCTGCTTTCTTCCTAAGTAAAACTCTATTAGGAGATTTAAAAGGATTTTTAGCAGTAGTAACAGGCTTGGTAGTAGGTACTTTAATTGGACAGATTACAGAGGTGTATACTTCTGGAGATTATGGTGCTGTTAAGAAAATAGCACAGCAATCTGAGACAGGTCCAGCAACAACTATAATCAGTGGTTTAGCCGTAGGTATGGCATCAACTGCTGCTCCTATTCTTTTAATCTCTGCAGGAATTCTAATTGCATTTGGAGTTGCAGGACTTTATGGTATAGCTTTAGCTGCTGTAGGGATGCTCGCAACTGCTGGTATGACAATTGCTGTTGATGCTTATGGTCCAATTGCAGATAACGCTGGTGGTATTGCTGAAATGTGCGAACTTCCAAAAGAAGTAAGAGCAGTTACAGATAAACTAGATGCCGTAGGTAATACAACAGCTGCTATAGGTAAAGGCTTTGCGATCGGTTCTGCTGCACTAACTGCCTTAGCATTGTTTGCAACTTACACAGAAGCAGTTGGATTACAAGGAATTAACCTAATGGATCCATCAGTAATTGCAGGTATGCTAATTGGTGGTATGCTACCATTCTTATTCTCTGCCATGACGATGGAAGCTGTAGGAAAAGCAGCATTTCAAATGATAGAAGAAGTAAGAAGACAGTTCAAAGAAATTCCTGGTATTATGGAAGGAAAAGCAAAGCCAGACTATGCAACTTGTGTTGATATTAGTACTGCTGCTGCTTTAAAAGAAATGATAGTACCTGGTTTACTTGCTGTAATCGCCCCAATCTTAACAGGAGTTTTATTAGGAGCAGATGCTGTTGGAGGACTTTTAGCTGGTTCATTAGTAGCTGGAGTATTAATGGCTATTATGATGGCAAATGCAGGTGGTGCATGGGATAATGCTAAAAAGTACATTGAAGAAGGTAATCATGGTGGAAAAGGAAGTGAACCTCATAAGGCTGCCGTTGTTGGTGACACTGTAGGGGATCCATTTAAGGATACTTCTGGACCATCAATCAATATTTTAATTAAGCTTATGACAATTGTTTCTGTAGTATTTGCACCGTTATTTGTGAAATTTGGTGCAGGAATAATTAT
Source organism: Alkaliphilus sp. B6464 (assembly GCF_018141165.1). Taxonomy (NCBI): domain Bacteria; kingdom Bacillati; phylum Bacillota; class Clostridia; order Peptostreptococcales; family Natronincolaceae; genus Alkaliphilus; species Alkaliphilus sp. B6464. The sequence continues at coordinate 3,265,828 of NZ_CP058557.1, read as the reverse complement.
GAACCTGATAAAATAAGATAAGCTCAAGACTCTTGATCTAAAAGATTGAGAGTCTTTTTTCTTGATATAGGATATTGGTAAAATATTCAAGTTAATATATGTTCAATAATTATGACTTACATAGTATTAGAATGCTAAGAGAGGAGAATAAAGTGTGATTAATCAGCTTTTGCTATCATATTCTAGAGGCGAGCAAATTTTTGGAATATATATATTGTTAATTAGTTTGGTTGGTTTTGTATTAATGGGTATAGATAAATATAAGGCTTCAAAGGAAAAATGGAGAATACAAGAATTGACATTTATGGCTATTTCATTTATTGGTGGCTCAGTTGGAATTATGATTGGTATGATTATATTTAAGCATAAAATAAATAAGAAGAAATTTTCTATAGGAGTTCCACTTATCTACATATTTAACTTAATCGTAAATCGTGTAATTATATACTATTTATAGAAACAGCCTAGCATAGATAGATTTTTAGGATGTTAGTTAGATGATAAATTTACATTTTAACAATAAAATTATGATTAATAGCTAATAATATATATAATTTGGCAATAATACTAGTAGGAAAAGGAGGGGTTAATTTGTCAGTAAAAGAAAAACTATTAGAATTTATGTACGAAACGGCCTATAGTCCAATGCTAGAAGAAGAACTTAGGAATGTTTTTGACATAGAGAGAAAACAAAGTGATGATTTTTCCAGCTTATTAGATGATATGGTTAGGGAAGGTTTAATTATTAAAACTAGAAAAAAACGCTATGGTGCTCCAGAGAGAATGGGATTAATTGTAGGAAGATTACAAGTACACCAAAGGGGATATGGGTTTATAATTTCTGATAGACCTGAAGTATCCGATGTATTTGTGCCTGCTAACTTTATGAATGGTGCTATGAACAATGATAGAGTAGTAGCAAGAGTGAATGTAATAAATAGTGAAACACGAAAGGCTGAAGGAGAAATAATTAGGATATTAGAAAGAGCCAATACAGAAGTTGTTGGTGTATACGAGGATAGTAGAAACTTTGGTTTCGTAGTTCCTGATGATCCTAAAATAAATGTAGATATTTTTATTCCTAAAAGCGAAACAAATGGTGCAAAAGAAGGCTATAAGGTAGTTTGCGAAATTACTAAGTGGCCAGAGGCAAGAAGAAATCCAGAAGGAAAAGTTATTGAAGTAATTGGACATAAAAACGATGTGGGTACAGATATACTTTCTATAATGAAAAAGTATAGATTGACTCCAGATTTCCCCCAAGATGTGGAGGCTGAGGTTGCTAAGGTAGTAGAGGAAGTACCAGAAGAAGAGAAAGCAAATAGGAAAGATTTAAGATCTATACCTATGGTAACTATAGACGGAGCTGATGCAAAAGACTTAGATGATGCCATTTCTATAGAACAACTATCAAATGGTAATTATAAACTAGGTGTACATATAGCGGATGTAACCCATTATGTGCGAGAAGGAATGGCTCTAGATAAAGAAGCCTTAGAAAGAGGGACTAGCGTCTATTTAGTAGATAGAGTTATTCCTATGTTGCCTCGTAAATTATCAAATGGAATTTGTAGCCTTAATCCAAGGGTAGATAGATTAACCTTATCTGTATTTATGGAAATAGATAATAAAGGTACAGTTATTAGCCACGAAATTGTAGAAGGTCTTATTAATATAGACGAAAGAATGGTTTACGAAGATGTTTCTGATATTTTAGAAAAAGATGATCAAGAGTTAAAACAAAAGTATTCGAATTTAGTAGATATGTTTAAAATGATGGAGAGCCTTTGTTTAATATTAAGAAACCGTAGAGAAAATAGAGGTGCAATTGATTTTGATTTTCCAGAATCTAAGGTAATTCTAGATGATAAAGGCAAGCCAATTGAAATTAAAAAATACGAAAGACGTATTGCTAATCGTATGATAGAGGAGTTTATGTTAGTTTGTAATGAAACTGTGGCAGAGTACTTCTATTGGCAAAATACTCCTTTTGTTTATCGTGTGCATGAAGACCCTAGTTTAGAAAAGCTTGAAGAGTTTAATAAGTTTATTCATAATTTTGGTTATCATTTAAAGGGATTAAATACGGAGATTCATCCTAAAACCCTACAGGATTTACTAAAGAAAATAGAAAGTACTAAGGAAGAAAAATTAATAAATACTTTGATGCTTAGATCTCTTAAAAAGGCTAGGTATGCTGGACATAACCTAGGGCACTTTGGACTAGCCGCAAAGTACTATTGTCATTTTACATCTCCGATTAGAAGATATCCAGACCTTGAAATACATCGTATTATAAAGGAGTCTATTAATGGAAAACTAAATAATAAGCGATTAGAACAATTAAGTGGAATAGTACCTAATATTGCAGATCAATCTTCAACAAGAGAAAGACTTGCGGATGAAGCTGAGAGAGAAACTGAAGATTTGAAAAAAGCAGAGTACATGGCCGATAAAATCGGCGAGGTATATGAAGGTATTGTTTCAGGAGTTACCTCCTTTGGTATGTTTGTGGAGCTAGACAATACAATAGAAGGTTTAATTCGGTTAAGTTATTTAATTGATGATTATTATATTTATGATAGCGAACAGCACATGCTAATAGGTGAAAGAAGGAAAAAAATATATAGAATGGGCGATGTTGTAAAAATAAAGGTGAGTAAGGTTGATATAGCACAAAGAGAAATAGATTTTACTTTGGCTGAATAATCGGGTTATGCCCGATTATTCATATTAATATGGCCTAAATTGACAAATGACTATATTAATGATAAAATATATAAGTAACACTTATGAAGCAAAGAATATATAAAGGGTGAAAAGCATGGCTAGTAAGGGAAGAAAACTAATAGCAGCTAACAAAAAGGCAAGGCACGATTACTTTATTGAGGAAACCTTTGAAACAGGTATTGTTTTAGTTGGCACTGAAGTAAAGTCTATTAGGCAAGGAAAAGTTAATATTAAGGATGGCTATGCTCGTGTTGAAAATAGCGAGGTTTTCTTGTATAATGTTCATATAAGTCCCTATGAAAAGGGAAATATATTCAACAAAGATCCTTTAAGAGTAAGAAAACTTCTACTTCATAAGAGTGAAATCAGAAAGCTTATTGGATATGTTCAGCAAAAAGGATATACCCTAATCCCCTTGAGTTTTTATTTGAAGGATGGATTGATAAAGGTTGAACTGGGCATTGGTATTGGTAAAAAGAACTACGACAAACGCCAAGATATAGCTAAAAAGGATGCTGAGCGTCGAATAGACAAAGAGTTACGTCAAAGACAAAAAATGTAATTTTGTTCCACTATAATTATGGGGGCGTACTGGTTTCGACGGGGGTTTGGAGTCATTAGTAGCGAGCCGTGTTTTGCTTGGGAGCACGTCAAAAACTGAGCATTAAAGATAAACGCAAACGATAATTACGCTTTAGCTGCCTAATAGCGCAGCTCGTTTCTCCCTAACCTCCCGCCGTTAGGATAGAAACGTCATCTATGCGGGGAACGTCTTAAGGGATGCCTTGACCTTAAAGATGAATAATTAGGGCTGGTCAAATCTGTAGTATGTTGTTGGACGACAGAGGAGACGAGATTTAAAACAACAACTACGCTCGTAGAAGCTGGTGGTAAAGGGCCTTCGGACAGGGGTTCGATTCAAAAGGGTCGCCTTGCAAAGTGATTTGCAAGTGAAAATTTGGCTTACATCGGTGAAACCGTAACGTTAAGACGACGGCAATACCGAGGGGTATAAGGAGAAATCCTAAAGCCCTGTATCGACTCATAGACTTCTAAATCCTTAAAAGAAAGGATATGAAGCACTAGGATGGAGGATGAAAACTATAATATATCCTTCATAACACGCCAAAGGGGTTAAGTTAAAAGAATACAGACGAATAAATCGTCTGCATAAGCGAACATCACAATTTAAATACTTTAAATTGGATGCCTGCTTAACTTCAAGATATAGTCAGCACCATTGGAAACAATGGAGTAAGGTGTCCCCTCGCCTCCACCAAATAAAACAAGAACCGTACTGTGAAAACAGTGCGGTTCTTGTTTTATCAAATATTTGAGTAAAGTAATTAAATACCTTACAAGGGATATTCACTTAATAGATATAAAGCTATCATAGAATTTTTGTAAGCATTATACTTCCTTCACCATCAATAATACCAGCAATATAAGCTTTTTCTTCAGAAGTCATTTTAACACCTCCAGAATATATGTTCTATATTTATTATAGCATAATTAATTAGATAATAAGAATTGCTTTTTATCAGTTAAGCAATAAATTCTTTAAATATAACTTCTTCATTAAAAAAACACTTGCTAAATAGCAAGTGTTGATCTTGACGCCCAATAGGAATAATGATAAAATTAAATAATCTTTCTAGAAAAACAAATAAAATCATACAATACCCTAATTATATTATACAACACATAAAAAGCAATGTAAATAGAAAATGAAAAAAATTTTTCAATTAAATTTTTTAAGGAGGAAAGACATGAATATTAATGATTTTGAATGGGAGCTTGAAAATGTATGGCTAGAAAATGTGCTTAAAGAAATCAGAAAGCAGCTTGAAGAAAAACGGAGCTTCAATGAAAAGTTTAGAAAAGAGGCAATTGAAACTCAACGGGAATTATGGCAAGAAGTAGGGTCTATTTCCATCGCGAATGAACTAGATCAGCTTGTGGATTTTATGAGCTACATCGATGTATTGAAAAGGCAAAAGTGGAGCCATGAATTCACTAGAAAGCAAAAGGAAAAATACGAGAGAATGCTTTTGTCACCCTACTTTGGAAGAATTGATTTTCTAGAAAGTGGAGATTCTAGAGCTGAAAAGTATTATATAGGAATTTCTAACCTGGTAAATGATGATTATGATATTCTTATATATGATTGGAGGGCACCGGTTTCTAGTATGTATTATGATTATGAGATTGGAGAAGCCAGTTATCAGTGCCCTGAAGGAATTATTTGTGGGAATATCTCACTGAAGAGACAATACAAAATAAGCAACGATAAAATTGAGTATATGTTTGATAGTAATCTAAATATAGATGATGAAATGCTTCAGGAAATTTTGAGTAACAGTACTGATAGTAAGATGAAGGCCATTGTAACAACTATTCAAAGGGAACAGAATAAAGTAATACGTAATGAAGAATACAAAAATATGATAGTTCAAGGCCCTGCTGGAAGTGGAAAAACCTCTGTTGCACTTCATAGAGTAGCCTACCTACTTTATAAGCATCGTGATAGCATAACACCTCAAAACATAGTAATATTTTCACCCAATGACATTTTTAATGATTATATATCTAATGTTTTGCCGCAGCTTGAAGAAGAAAATATGCACCAGACAACCTTCAAGGAATATATGCATAAGGCACTAGGAGATGAACTTAAGAAGGAATATTATTATGATATGATGGAATATATTCTATCTTTTAAGGAGAAACCAAGCTATCAAAAGAGAATTATGAACATAAAATATAAGACTTCCATTCAATTTACAAATATATTAAAGCAATATGTAACGTACGTTGAAAAAGCTGACAGAAGCTTTTCTGACATCATGTTCAGAGGGAGCTTAATAATTTCATCTAAGGAATTACAGGAACTGTTTTTTAAGGATTATTGTGAACTTCCTCTAAAAAGGAGGCTCCAAAAGATAAGAGAGAGAGTTTTATTCCTACTGAAGCCTTATGAAGAACAGCGGATTAGTGAAGTTGCTCGTGAACTTTATGATTCAGATTCTTATATAGATAAGCTAGAAATTAGGAATAAAAGTAGAGCTATTTTAAAAGATGAGATAAAGGATATTCAACATGAAATCAACAGAATAACAGAGTTTGATTTAGTGGGCATCTATAAGAAATTATTTGAGAAGCTTGAACTTTTTACTGGAAATTCAAATGCTGAAAACTCTAAGGAAAAAATAGAAGAAATCAAACGCTATACTCTAGAAAGCTTGCAGTCTCAAACACTTTATTATGAAGATCAGCCACCCCTTCTATATTTAATGGGGGCGTTTGGAGATCTTCCTAAAACCTCAGATATCAAATATGTTATTATTGATGAGGCTCAGGACTATACACCGCTACAATATGAAATATTTTATCAGCTTTTCAGTCACGCTAGTATAACCATGCTAGGTGATCTTAAGCAATCAATACATCCATTTATGAATGTAGGTAACTATAGTAATATATCTCATATATTCCCACGGGATAATACCTGTGTAATAAACTTAACCAAGAGCTATAGATCTACAATGGAAATTACAAGGTTTTCAAGAATGCTGCTTAATGAGGAGATTACTGACGAATCGGTAGCTAGACATGGGGAAGAACCTTTAGTACTTGGTTTCCAACAGGAAGAGGCTATTAAAGAAAGGATTCTGGAGGATATAAAAATATATAAGGATAAAGGTTATAAATCTATTGGAATTATAACAAGGACTATAAAAGAGGCAAATAAAGTATATAGCTTTCTAAAAGATAAAGTTCAAGTTAAATTACTAGTTAACGAAGACGAGGAATATATGAATGGTACCATCATAATCCCATCATATCTTGCTAAGGGCTTGGAGTTTGATGTAGTTCTTATTTATAACGCAGGAAATGGAAATTATAGTTGTGAAGAGGAAAGGCTGCTGCTTTATACCGCATGTACTAGGGCACTCCATATGCTGTGTATATACTATTCCGATGAATGCACACCATTATTGCAAGGCAGATATAGTTGTTAAAGTGTTACCTCGAACAAGAACCGTACTGTAAAAACAGTATGGTTCTTTTATTTTGAGCACTTGAAATATCGAGTAGGTGTAAATGCTGTAGATGAGGCTATGATCAAAGCTGCTGCCATAGCCTGTAATGCCAATACATTGTCATATATTTGAATCAGAAAATATGCCTAAAGTCATGTCAATTCTAGAAGAGATGAAAATACCACCTCGTAAATTTGTTTGGGCCCACGCAGATCGTGAAAGTCATCTTGAAACGATTCTAAAGGTTGTTAATAAAGGTTATTGGGTTGGTTTTGACTCCATAAGAGAAGGAACTTATGAAGCACGAAAACAACTTATTGAGCATGCTATGATTCACAATTATAGTCATCAAGTAATTCTGTCGGAGGATTATGATTTCTATGAAGAAAGCGAGAAGGAAAATGAAATAGAAAGATATTGTGCATTTTTCAATGTATTTGTACCGTATTGTATAGAAAATGGTATTTCTAAAAAAGTGATGGAAAGCATCATAATAGAAAATCCTGCACGATTTTACAATATTTAGATTGTAAACAATGGAATTTGGTAATATTTAAGAATTTCAGATATATCGTTTCCAATATACATAATTATAACCGCCTGTAAGTAGCCTAAGTATCTGGGTACGGGCGGTTGTGTTTCTAAATTTCCACGCATCTATCAAATTATAGGAATATCCTTGTTAATTATTTTTTTCGCTTGAACATAAGTACCTTTTCCTTTTAAATCTATTTGCATATTCATTTACTCCTTGAGTGTTATAGTGCATTATTGACTGTTATACATATTAAGCACATATAATATGATATATACTATATTACAATATAACATTATTAAGTTCCGAAGAAAACTATGGAAGGAGTATATCTATGGATATAAATTTAAAAAATGACTTAGAAAATATGGATATTTTATTAAACAAAGTAACAATTAACGCACTTGATTTTCTAAAAAATATTAATGAAATAGCAACTTCTCCTAAAAGTACAGATTCTTATACACTTTCTCAATTAAACAAAGATGGGCTAGGCGGAGAAAAAACATTAGAAGAGTTTATGCAAAAATTTTATAATGGAATAGTTTCATCTGCAGGATCAAAGTATTTTGGTTTTGTAACTGGAGGAACAACTCCAGCAGCTTTGATGGGGGACTGGTTAGTGAGTACATTTGATCAAAATGCCACAGGTAGAGATAATTCTAGTGTAGCAAAGCTTGAGGAAGAAACCATAAATTTATTGAAGCAGCTTTTGGGGTTGCCAGAAATATATTCGGGAACCTTTGTAACTGGAGCTACTATGGCTAACTTTGTGGGTTTAGCAATAGGAAGACAGTGGATAGCTAATGAATTAGGCGTAAATATAGCCATAGATGGACTGTACTCTATTCCGCCAATAAAGATTGTAAGTTCTACTCCTCATTCAAGCATTTTAAAAGCTATGTCTATGCTAGGCATGGGAAGAAAAAATATGCATTATATTCCTACCATTGATGGAAGAGAGGCTATAGATATCGAAGCGTTAGAAAGTTATTTGAAGCAGTTGAATGGAGAACCATGTATTATTGTAGCAAATGCAGGAACAGTAAATACTGTTGATTTTGATGATTTAAAGCAAATTGGAGAATTGAAGAAAAAATATAACTTTTTTCTCCATGTAGATGGAGCTTTTGGAGCTTTTGCTTCTTGTTCAACAAAGTACAAAAAACTTGTAGAAGGAATTGAAGCAGCAGATTCTATTACTATAGATGCGCATAAGTGGTTAAATGTTCCTTATGATAGTGCAATGCAGTTCACTAAACATTCTAAACTTCAGCTTCAGGTTTTTCAAAACAACGCAGTATATCTAGGTGATATTTTAGATAAACCTGACTTTGTCCATCTAACTCCAGAAAATTCAAGAAGGTTCAGGGCTCTTCCTGTATGGTTTACCCTAAAGGCATATGGACAAAATGGATATACAGAGATAATTGAGAGAAATTGTGATTTAGCACAATTGTTAAGTAAAAAAATTGATGAATCTAAAAATTTTAGTTTGCTTTCAACTACTAAATTAAATGTAGTTTGCTTTACCATTAATCTTGAGAATGGTAATGTTAAATTAGAGCAAATACAGCAGTTTTTAAATTTAGTTAACAAGGATGGTAGAGCATTCTTTACTCAAACAGTATATAAAGGAATAGCAGGAATAAGGGCAGCTATAAGCAATTGGAGGACAGAGGAAAAAGATATTGAAATGGCATGGGAAGTACTAAATAAGGCATATAAGTCCTATTATAAAACAATAACAGCAGATTGATTCAGGTATGCTTTTTCTTCAGGGGACATTATTATACCTCTTGAACATATGCTCTATAACTGTATTATATCATAATGAATGTAATATTTTGTATTAAGAAAAAACAAAGTAATTTTAAATTATGAATAAGGGCATATTAATTTATATAATATAAATTACACACTAAAAATATGAAATAGATAGGAGATAAAATGACTAATAAAAAAGAAGTTATAGAAATGGGATGGAATTTAGATAACAGCTATATTACTTTACCAAAAATATTTTTTAGTAAAATTAATTTAAACACAGTACGCTCACCTGAATTAGTTATTCTCAACTATCCTTTAGCAAAATATCTAGGATTAAATAGTGATGCCCTTAAAAGTTATGATGGTATATCAATACTTGCAGGTAATAAGACTATAGAAGATGGCGCTTTTATCGCTCAAGCTTATGCTGGTCATCAGTTTGGGAACTTTACAATGCTAGGAGATGGCAGAGCATTATTAATAGGTGAGCAAATAACACCTTTGGGTGAAAGATATGACATTCAGCTTAAAGGCTCTGGAAGAACTCCATACTCTCGTGGAGGAGATGGAAGGGCAGTGCTTGGGCCTATGCTTCGTGAATATATAATAAGTGAAGCTATGCATGGCTTGGGCATTCCGACTACACGTAGTTTGGCAGTGGTTAAAACTGGTGAATCTGTAATCCGTGAAAGTAAAAAAGAAGGCGCAATATTAACTCGTGTAGCTTCTAGTCACATCAGATTTGGAACATTTGAATATGCATCGGAGTTTGGTAGTAAGGAGGAACTTAAGGAGCTGGCTGATTATTCATTGGAAAGACATTTTCCAAATGTAAAAGATGATGAGAATAAGTATGTTAATTTACTTAATGAAGTAATAAAGTCTCATGCTAATCTTGTTTCTAAATGGCAAACCGTTGGATTTATACATGGTGTTATGAATACTGATAATATGACCATTAGTGGAGAAACTATTGACTATGGTCCTTGTGCTTTTATGGATAATTATAACCCAAATACTGTATTTAGTTCCATTGATATTAAGGGGCGTTATGCATATAAAAATCAGCCTATTATGGCTGAGTGGAATTTATGTAGATTTGCTGAAACCTTATTACCTTTATTACATGAAAATGAAAAAGATGCTATAAAAATAGCTCAAGATGCTATTTCTAATTTCTATGAGTTATATTATTTAAATTGGTTATCTAAAATGAGGTCAAAACTTGGAATATTTAATGAAGAAGCACAAGATAAAGCCATCATTGAAGATCTGCTTAATATGATGGAAAAGTATAGTGAAGATTATACTAATACTTTCCTTACATTAACCTTTAATAAGAATAAGGATAAAGACATGTTTAATAGTACAGAATTTGATAATTGGTATAAGGTGTGGCAAGAAAGGCTTAAAAGGCAGCCACAGTCAAAGGAGCTAGTACATCAGCTGATGAAGGAGTCTAATCCAGCAGTAATTCCAAGAAACCATAGGGTAGAAGAGGCAATAGAAGCTGGTGACAAAGGTGATTTTAGTGTTATGAGAAAGCTTCTTGATGTGATTTCAAGACCCTATGAACATTCAAAAGACCAAGAGGAGTATGCAAAACCACCTAAACCTTCAAATTGTCCTTACAGAACTTTTTGCGGGACATAGGATTTAGTAGCAACAAGACCTTATCTTTGATAAGATCTCTAGATTTAAAATTTGTATGAAAAATTATGATATATATTAAATTTAATCGTGGGTATTATGCCTACGAATCATCTTAGTAAAAAAATCTACGATAATATAATTGAGTATCATCGTGGATTTTTTATTATTATGCTGGGATTTAACTATACATAAATTATATTAAAGATAAAGTACTCTATAATAATACTAGAGGATAAAATGGATATTCAGATGAATTCAAATAAATAAACATAGTATATAAAATAGCTTAAATACTTAAATATTGGTATAATGTAGGCATAGTGAGGTGAAAGTGTTATGAGTATAGATAAGTTAAAGGAAATACTAGACAACTCTACAAACATAGTATTCTTCGGAGGGGCAGGGGTTTCTACCGAATCTGGAATTCCAGATTTCCGCTCTGCAGATGGTATTTACAATAAAAAAACTAATCTACTTTATAGTCCGGAGGAAATTTTAAGTCACAATTTTTTCTTTAAGCATACCGAAGAATTTTACAAGTTTTACAAAGAAAAAATGATATATTGTGATGCAAAGCCTAATTATGCACACATAGCGCTAGCAAAATTAGAGGATATTGGTAAATTAAAAGCAATTATTACACAAAATATTGATGGATTGCACCAAATGGCTGGTAGCAAAAATGTTTTAGAGTTACATGGTTCTGTAAACCGAAATCATTGTATTAGATGCAACAAGTTTTACGACATAGAATATGTTATAAATTCTAGAGACATACCTGCGTGTTCTTGTGGTGGAGTTATAAAGCCATATGTTGTTCTCTACGGGGAACAACTAGACGATAATATTATATCTAAAACAATAGATAGTATAAGTAAGGCAGATACACTAATAGTTGGAGGAACTTCCTTAACTGTTTATCCAGCATCTAGTTTTTTAAAATATTTTAAAGGTAAAAATTTAGTTTTAATTAATAAAACTCCTACTCCTTGGGATAAGGAAGCAAATATGGTTATAGACGCTAATATTTCTGATGTATTTAAGAAGGTTATATAAGTGAGGAAATTGCATATTTAACTTTTTATAAAAAATTTTATATATACTGTATATTTAAAGCGATCAACATACAATATATAGTTGTTTTAATTTCAGACTTTGAATTATGCAATTTCCTGAAGTATTTAATTCATAATTAATGTAAATGAATGAAGTTACCCTAGAGCATAGGAATCGGTCTTGTATTTTAGGGTATTTTTATATCCATCTTTATTAAATGGAGGAATGCATATGTCAATAAATTTAATCATATTTATTGAATTAGGCTCCGAGCAAAGACTATAATATAAATCAAAACATGATTTGTTAGGGGCCTTATGTAAAAAATTTTAATAAGTGTTTTGTGTAGTTTTTGCTCAATTATTTACCCCGAAAGTAAATAGGAGTAGATAAAGTGAAATATAAAAAAGCACAAGATGTATTACCTAAAGATATTCTTGAATTAATTCAAGAATACATGGATGGTGGTTATTTATATATACCAAGAAAATTTGAAAATAAGAGATCTTGGGGTGAATCAAGTGGTTCAAAGTTTGAGATAAGAGAAAGAAATATAGAGATATATAATAAATATAAAGAAGGTATATCAGTTAAACAACTTGCTAAAGAATATTATCTATCTCAAAGTAGTATAAGAAGAATAATATGCCAACATAATATATAGTAAAGTGGATACTTAGCTTAAGACTAAGTATCCACTTTTTATATAAAGAGATTATGATTTTCAATATGCAAACTTAAACAACTAGCAAAGATAATTTGTGCTCAAAATCTTTACAGAGACATTCTCAAACGTGCAATAAGCAAAGAATATATGATAAAATTAAATTAAATTATAAATTATAAAACATATAAATTATAATTTAATTTTTAATACTTAGAAAGAAGTATCCAAATAGGAAAAAATTCACTAAAATTTTCATCAATGGGTATTGGATATTTTACAGCTATTTTTTCATAGAATGATTTTGATAAAAGTAGAGACTATTTAAAAATAGCAAGGTTGATTCTAAAAATTACTATAAAATTAATAAAGTGAGGTACGAATAAATGATAAATAAACAGAATAGTACAAGAATTGAAAGAGTAGACCCTACAAATATTCCGTCTCCTGTCGGAAAATATAGCCATATAACGAAGATACCGAAAAATTCTGATATTTTTGTGACTTCGGGCCAAGTAGGTGTGGATATGGATAACAATATTCCTGAATCAATTAATGATCAAGTGGAAAATACGTTTAAAAATATTGCTGATCTATTAGCATCTCAACAATTATCTGCCGATAATGTAATTAAGGTTAATATTTGGGCAACTGAAGAAATTGATTGGGATTATTTCGATAGCAAATGGGATTCATTATTTGGAACAGAATATCCTTCAATGACTGTTGCATATATAAGTGCATTAGGTTTACCTGAATTAAAAATAGAAATAGAATTATGGGCTGCAAAATAATTATTATACCTTATTCTATGGAATTTTGTGCAAAACATGCGACAAGGGGATAATTTTATTGTTTTTGAAACATTAGGCTAGATGACTAGATTCTTTCGTAGTTTATCACTTTTAAGTATGCTATTATAATATTAGGTTATTTATGGCAAAATAGTACTATGCTTAAAAGTATTTACTAAGAGGAGAATGTATATGTGCTCTAAAGAAGCTAAACAAGTATATCAAAAACGTGCTGAATATTATTCAAGGTTATTAAACAAATTAGCAAAGAATATAAATTATATCAGTACTCTCAGATTAATTGTAGCTATTGCCACTGTTGCAAGTACAATAAAGGCATTGTATTTTTCGTTGGCAGCATTCTTATTAGGAACTGCCATTTTTATTTATTTAGTGATTATTCATAAAAAGCTTAAAAATAAACATAAATATATTTCTAATCTAAAAGAAATAAATACTTATTCTATAATGAGATTAGAAGGTCGATGGATTGAGTTTGAAGATAGGGGCTTGGAGTTTAAAGATGAAGAACATAGTTACTCTTATGATCTTGATATATTTGGGCAGGGTTCTTTATTTCAATGGATTAATACAGCAAAAACACATATGGGAAGGTTGAGGCTCGCTAATATTCTTAAATACCCAGCTGATAATAAAGAAATTATAAATAAACGACAGCAATCAATAAGTGAATTATCTAAGAAACTGTGGTGGCGGCAAAGGCTTCAAGCAGAAGCTAAAATGATTGACCATGAGGATATTGATATAGCAGAATTGCTTAATTGGGCGAAGAATAAAAACGGGATATTTAATAAACCTTTTATAATTATAGTAGTGCGGTTGTTACCCGTAGTAACTATTTTAACTTTGGTATTATCCTATAGAGCTAGTATAATACCAAAGTATATTCCGTTTTTTTTACTATTTACTCAAGCTTTAATGATTTTTTTATCTTCATATAAAATAAGCAAGGAATTTGCTATAGTATATAAATACCACAGCACTATTAAAGCTTATAGAAGAATACTAAAACACTTTGAAAAAACAAAATTCAATACTGAATATATTAATGAATTAAAAGCGAGATTGATAAACAATGAAGGAATCACAGCTATAGAGCAATTGAAAAAACTTGAAGTTGTATTGCATAGAGCAGACAATAGAAAAAACATGATATTTTTTCCTGTCAATGTGCTTACACTTTGGGATTATCAGTGCATGATTGATTTAGAGAAATGGAGAAGACAATCTGGGTTGTTAATTGAAAAATGGTTTGAGGTTATAGGGGAGCTAGAGGCCTTATCCAGCTTGGCGATTATTGGATATGATTATCCTAATTGGTCAATACCTATAATTAGTGAAGAAGACTCAATTATTAATTCAAAATCCATAGGTCATCCGCTACTTACGAATAAGCAGATATATAATGATGTAATACTTCAAAAACCCTGTAGAGTATTATTAATAACAGGATCAAATATGTCAGGAAAGAGTACTTTTCTAAGGACAATTGGAATAAACTTAATCCTTGCTTACTCGGGAGCTTCAGTATGTGCTACAAGCATGACCTGCTCTATATTTAGTATACATACTTGTATGAGAACAAGTGACAATCTAGAAAAAGGTATATCTTCATTTTATGGAGAATTATTAAGAATTAAGAATATATTAAATGCAACTAAGAAAGATAAACAAGTATTTTTCTTACTTGATGAAATATTTAAAGGCACCAACTCCTATGACCGTCATATCGGTGCTAAGATGCTAATAAAGCAACTATACAATAATGGAGCTTCAGGTCTGGTATCGACACATGACTTAGAATTGGGGTCTATGGAAGTAGAAAATGAAAGTAAGGTCAAAAACTTTCATTTTAGTGAATACTATAAGAATAACAAAATCTATTTTGATTATAAGTTAAAGCCGGGAATTTCTACAACAAGAAATGCTTTATACCTTATTAAAATAATTGGAATAGAAATAGATGATATTAATAAAATTCAATAAAATTATAAAGATCCTCCATCTATATAAAATTATAATATAGGGGAGGATTATTTTATCTTATATATTTGCACATGACTATTTCCATTGAAAATGTTAGAATGAAAAGTATAGAATTTAAACAGTTTTCTGACATATATGGATTTATGTTAGATATAAAAAGGAGAGATGGCATGAATAAAATAGATTTATTTTTAAACCTATCAGATCAAATAAAAGCAGAGAAAAATGCATCTAAATTTCATTTTGATTGTATAGTAGTAGATGCACATAACGACACAATGATGAAAGTAATTGATCCGCAAACTGGATTACCTAAAATAAATATAGGAGAAGAGACAAATTTTCAAATCGATATATCAAAGGCTCAAGTAGGAGGACTTGATGTCGCATATTTTGCAGCTTTTTCAGACTATGAAGGTTCTGATGATACCTCAACTATAAAAGCTAATAGCAAAATACTAGCAATACTAAACGCTTTGTATTGGACTGTAAAAAATAACTCTGACACCATAACCATAGCAACATCTGTTAGAGAAATTAAAGAATCTATACTTAATAGAAAAATAGTTGCAGTACCTACGATTGAGGGAGCATATGCACTAGAAGAAAGGAATGCAATAGAATTATTAAATCAATACTATGATTTAGGAGTTCGAGCTGTTGGTTATGTATGGAATTCTCCAAATGCTTTAGGAGCAGGAACGACTGGTTCAATTGATATGGGATTAACAGAACTAGGTTATAAAGTTACTAAGGAAATGAATAGATTAGGAATTATTATTGATGTATCTCATATGAATGAAAAGACCTTCTGGGATGTTATAAAGGCGTCTGAAGCTCCAATTATTGCAAGTCATTCTTGTGTTTATAGCTTAAGAAATCATGTCCGGAATCTTACAGATGAACAAATTATTGCTCTGGCAAGTATTGGAGGAGTTATAAATCTTAATTATTGGTGTGAAATATTAGGCGATACTAAAGATGGTATAGATATTAAAAAATTAATTGATCACATAGATTATATAGTAGATTTAGTAGGTATAGATTATGTTGGATTAGGATCTGATTTTGATGGAGCAACTATGCCAGATGATATTCAAAGTGCTAAGGACCTTCCTAATATTACATTAGAACTTGTTAAAAGAGGATATTCTAAATCTGATATTGAGAAAATACTTGGATTAAATAATCTTAGAGTTATGGAAGAAGTTCAAAAAATAGCAGAAAAGTCTTTATCTAATGTTGATCGATTAGTTATTAGTCCATGTATTAAAATGGGCGATATTATCCAGGATGCAGCACCACTATTTACTGCACAGGCTAAGAAGAAAGATATCTATGATGATGAATTAAGCTTTAGAGTAATTGTTGATGGTATCATTTATGAATCTGAGTTTAATGAAAAAACAGGAGTGTTATCTTTACAATTGGAAGAACCACTTCTTGCAGAGAATTTCCATGTTGTAACCTTTGAAGGTAAAAGCACTTCAGGTAAGATCACTCGTGAAACAAGAATATTTTATATCAAATAAAGCAAAGAAATATTATAAGAAGGTGATAAGATGCAACCGATGAAAATATTAGGTATTATAGTTGAAAAGTATAAAAAGTACTAGATAAAAATATTGTCGGTATATATCTGCATGGATCATTAGCCATGGGATGTTATACAAATACAAGTGATATAGACTTCCTTGTTGTAGTAAAGGAGCCTATTGATATCAGAACAAAGAGAGAGCTTATTGAATCGATAATATACTTAAATAATTTGCCCAAGAAAGGTATTGAAATGAGTATTATTTTAGAGAAATACGCAGGAAAATTTGTCTATCCTACCCCATTTGAATTACACTATTCAGACTTTTATAAGGATAGGTATTTATCTGATAGCAACTATATTTGTGCAGGTGCAGACAGAGATTTAGCAGCTCATTTAATAATAATTAAACATAGGGGAATTTGTTTGTATGGTAAAGAAATTAAAGAGGTATAATTTACAATAAAATTTTAAAACAAAAAATCTAAAGGAGGTTTTTATAAATGATAGACAATAATAATATAAATTTTCCTGAAATAGAAACAGATAGATTAATATTAAAAGAAATCGAAGTCGAAAATGCAACATCTATTTTCAATATATTTTCTAATGAAGAAATTATGAAGTATTATGGTCGATTTCCAATGAAATCTATTGAAGAAGCTGAAAACTTAATTACAATGTTTAATGAGAATTTTAAAAGCAATAATGGAATAAGATGGGGGATTTTACTTAAAGAAGAGAATAGAATCATAGGAACTTGTGGTTATCATAACTGGAATAAAAGGCATTCGAGAGCGGAGATAGGCTATGAATTATCTATGGACTCATGGGGAAAAGGATACATCAAAGAAGTTTTAAAAGTAATCATAGACTATGGTTATGAAGTTATGAATCTAAATAGGATTGAAGCAGTAGTATATCTTGAAAATGAAGCTTCAATAAAAAGCTTAATAAATCAAGGATTTAAAAAAGAAGGACTACTAGAAAAGTATGCCTTTTTTAGAGATGTTTATCAAGATTTAATAATGTTTTCCCTATTAAAGAAAAACTGGGTAAAGAAATAATAGTTTTAAAACTTAGAGTATGAAGGGACTTAATCTAACAGAAGCTTAATGACGCGGTAGTTACAAGATGTGTGTTTTGATAGTAGAGTTGGAAGATTTGCAGATGTGGTTTGAGGTTGGTAGAGCCAACCTTTTCTATTTTGCATTAAATAAAAAGATGGAATATTATTAAATAAAAAACAATGTAAATATAATAATATCCAATAAGAAATATACTGTCTATAGAAAACTTTGTTAAAAAAAACACAAAAAAGTATTGACTAAGGGTATATTTTTGATAAAATTACATTAAGGAGATTAAATAAAACATTAAATGAACTAAGGTATAAATATTGTATAATTTTAACTATTCTGAATATTTGTGCGGTTGCGCCGTAATACATAGTTAAAAGCTAAATAGAACTATTAAAATTTATATAGCAAATTACTATCCAAACAATTGTTAAAAAATTAACAAAAACAATAAAAATACTTAGGGGGGTTATTTATGCTTACTGTAGAGATGAAGGAA
This sequence comes from Alkaliphilus sp. B6464, assembly GCF_018141165.1. NCBI lineage: Bacteria > Bacillati > Bacillota > Clostridia > Peptostreptococcales > Natronincolaceae > Alkaliphilus > Alkaliphilus sp. B6464. Next base: position 3,247,461 of record NZ_CP058557.1, on the reverse strand, counting down.
ACAATTGATGGAGTTGTAGCAAAGTATGGTAATAATCAATCTTCTATAATTACTATTCTGCAAGAAATTCAAGGGAGGTATAGGTATTTACCAGAGGAAGTGCTGGAATACATAGCTGATAAAATGGATATTAGTTCCTCTAAGATATTTGGTATCGCAACATTTTATGAGAACTTTTCCTTAAAACCAAAGGGAAAATATGTTATTAAAATTTGTGATGGCACTGCTTGTCATGTCAGAAAATCCATACCAATACTAAATACTCTGCAAAAAGAATTATCCCTTAGCAATGAAAAGCACACTACTGATGATTTAATGTTTACTGTTGAAACCGTATCATGCCTTGGAGCATGTGGGCTTGCTCCAGTAATTACTATCAATGATAAGGTTTATGGAAAGGTAACTCCTGAATCTACAGTGGAACTCTTAAATAAATTAAGGGAGGAAGCATAGATGAAAATTAATAGTATTAAAGAACTCATAGACACTTCTCGAGGATTTAAGAATTCGTTAGATAGGCAATATAAGAAAGTACTGGTTTGTGGTGGAACAGGCTGTGTAGCAGGAGGATCTTTAGAAATTTATGATGAGATAAAGAGATTAATAGAAGAAAAAGGTTTATTAGCAAAGATAGAACTATATGAAGAAGATAAAGGGATAGGAGTTAAGAAAAGTGGTTGTCATGGATTTTGCGAGGCCGGTCCACTAGTTAGAATTGAACCGGATAAGTTCTTATATTTAAAGGTTAAGGTAGAAGACTGTGAAGATATTGTAAATACTACTTTAGTAGAAGGAAAACCAGTTGAAAAACTTATGTATAACGTAGAAGATAAAATTTACCCCGTGCAAGAAGAAATACCTTTTTACAAGAGTCAAACTAGGGTTGTATTAGAACATTGTGGACATATCGATGCTGAATCGATTCAAGAATATATTGCATACGGTGGATATCAGGCACTGGCTAAGGCTATAGACAAAATGACCCCTGCTGAAGTTTGCAAAGAAATATCTGATGCAAATCTTAGAGGAAGGGGAGGGGGAGGATATCCTGCCGGCAAGAAGTGGTCTCAAGTTCTTTCTTATTCTAGTGATATTAAGTATATAATATGCAATGGTGATGAGGGAGACCCTGGTGCGTTTATGGATAGATCTCTTATGGAAGGGGATCCTCATAATATAATTGAGGGCATGACTATTGCTGCCTATGGAACTGGAGCTTCTGAAGGTTATATCTATGTTAGAGCTGAATATCCATTGGCAGTAGCAAGGCTTAATAGGGCTATAGACCAAGCAAGAGAAATTGGCCTATTAGGTAAAAATATTCTAGGTACAGGTTTAAATTTTGACCTTCATGTAAATCAAGGTGCTGGGGCATTTGTGTGTGGCGAAGGTAGTGCACTTATTGCTTCAATTGAAGGTGAAAGAGGGATGCCTAGAGTAAAGGCAAAGAGAACTGTAGAAGAAGGATTATGGAGAAAACCTACTGTTTTAAATAATGTTGAAACTTTCGCTAATGTTAGACATATAATTATGAATGGTGCCAACTGGTATAAATCCTATGGCACAAATGGCAGTCCAGGTACAAAGGCCTTTGCACTAACTGGGAATGTAAATAATACTGGACTTATTGAAGTTCCAATGGGTACAACACTAAGGAAAATAATTTTTGATATAGGTGGAGGAATTAAGGATAATAAGAAGTTTAAGGCTGTGCAAATAGGAGGACCATCAGGTGGTTGCTTAACAGAAGAACATTTAGATATGTCATTAGATTTTGATTCATTAATAGATGTAGGTGCTATGATAGGCTCTGGTGGAATGGTAATAATGGATGAAGACACATGTATGGTAGAAGTAGCTAGGTTTTTTATGAACTTTACTCAAAATGAATCTTGTGGTAAATGTGTTCCGTGTAGGGAAGGTACTAAGATAATGCTTAATATACTTGAGAAAATTGTATCAGGCAAGGGAACAGCTGAAGATTTAGATTTACTTGAAGAGCTGGCAAATACAATAACTAATACTGCACTTTGTGGACTTGGTAAGACAGCTGCAAACCCTGTGGTTAGTTCATTAAAATATTTTAGAGATGAATATTTAACCCATGTAGTAGATAAAAGGTGTCTTACAAGGACTTGTCAAAGCCTAAAGATAATAGAGATTAGTCCTGAGCTTTGCAGAGGATGTAGCAAATGTAGCAGAATTTGTCCTGTAAATGCAATTGATGGGAAGATAAAGGAATTATATGAAATTGATCAAAATAAATGTATTAAATGCGGCACTTGTATAAAATCCTGCACATTTGCAGCCATAAGGGAGGCTTAAGCTATGAAGGGAACAATGATTGTCGACGGTAGAAAGATAGAATTTGATAAAGAGAAAAACGTATTAGAGGTAGTGAGAAAAGCTGGTATTAATTTGCCAACCTTCTGTTATCATTCTGAGCTAAGTATTTATGGTGCCTGTAGAATGTGTATAGTGGAGGATACATGGGGGAATACATTTGCTTCTTGTTCCCAGCTACCAAAGGATGGCATGGAGATATTTACAAATACTCCTAAGGTACAGAAATACAGAAAAACAATACTTGAAATGATACTAGCAAACCATGATAGAGATTGTACTTCCTGTGATAGAACTGGAAAATGTGAACTTCAAGAATTAGCTATTAGATTTGGTATTAAAGATATTAGATTTGATGAAATTAGAAAAAAACTTCCAATAGATAAAAGTAGTCTAAGTATAGTTAGAAATCCAAACAAATGTATTCTATGTGGTGACTGTGTAAGAGTATGTGAAGAGATGCAAGGGGTAGGTGCTTTAAGTTTTGCATATAGGGGTTCAAATATGACGGTGTCACCAGCCTTTAATAGGGATATAGCTGAAATAAATTGTGTTAACTGTGGACAGTGTAGAGCGGTTTGTCCTACTGGTGCAATTATCATAAAAAATGAAAATCATATGGTATGGGAAGCAGTTCATAATAAGTCAAAGAGAGTCATTGCACAGATAGCTCCAGCCGTAAGGGTTGCATTAGGTGAAGAGTTCGGACTAAATCCAGGTGAAGTAACCATAGGAAAAATTATAGCTGCACTTAAGACACTTGGTGTTGATGAAGTTTATGATACTGCATTTGCTGCGGATATGACAGTTATTGAAGAAAGTAAGGAGTTTGTAGAGAGATTGACTTCAGGAGAAAACCTACCACTATTTACTTCCTGTTGTCCTGGATGGGTAAAGTTTGCAGAGAATAAGTTTCCAGATATTATGGATAATATATCCACGTGCAAGTCTCCACAACAGATGTTTGGAGCAGTTATAAAAGAATATTACAAGGAAGCAAGCAAAAAGGAAGGTAAAGAAACTGTAATGATATCAGTAATGCCTTGTACTGCTAAAAAAGCAGAAATAGCTAGAGAAGAATTCGAGCATGAAGGTATGAGAGATGTGGATATAGTAATTACCACTCAAGAACTGGCACTTCTTATTAAAGAAGCTGGAATTATATTTGAACAACTAGAAGAAGAAGCATTTGATATGCCATTTGGATTGGCAAGTGGTTCTGGAATAATATTTGGAGCTACTGGTGGGGTTACTGAGGCTGTAGTTACTAGGTTATTAAAAGACAAACCAGATCATTCTGCAAAGGATGTATTATTTAAAAATGTAAGAGGAATGGAAAATCTAAAGGAAGCAACCTTTAATGTAGATGGAAAAGAAGTTAAAGTTGCTGTAGTACATGGTTTAAAGAGCACAGATGAACTTATAAAACAAATTAAAGCAGGAGAAAGATATTACGATTTTATAGAGGTAATGGCTTGCCCAGGTGGATGTATAGCTGGTGGGGGACAGCCAATTCCTATAAATACAGAAATGAGAAAAGAGAGAGCTAAAGGACTTTACAAGCTTGATAGAACATCACATATCAAGAGCTCTGAGAAAAATCCACTAGTACTATCACTGTTTGAAAATATACTAAAGGATAATCGTGAATTATTACATGTGCATAAAAAATAATGTCATGGGGACAATGTCCAGGAGACGGTTCATTTGGTAATGTTGCTAAATGAACCGTCTCTACTATAAACTTAATAAGAGGTAGACAAATGAAAATAACAAATCTAATAGATAAACTGTATAAAACCAATGGTTTAGATTATGATGAGTTAGTATTTATCCTAGATCATATTGAGGAGTCTGGGAAGAGCTATCTTATTGAAAAAGCTCATGAAACAAGAATGAAAATCTATGGTGATAAGGTTTATATGAGAGGATTAATAGAATTTACAAATTACTGTAAAAAGGGCTGTAAATATTGCGGGATAAATGCCTCGAATAAAAACGTGGAAAGATATAGACTGACATTAGAAGATATTCTTCAATGCTGTGATGTAGGTTATAGATTAGGGTATAGAACATTTGTATTACAAGGAGGAGAAGATGACTACTATTTAGATAATATGATAGTTGGCATAATCACTGAAATAAAAGATAAATATCCAGATGCTGCAGTAACCCTTTCAATGGGTGAGAAATCCTATGAATCCTATGAAAAATATTATAAAGCAGGTGCAGATAGGTATCTTCTTCGACATGAAACAGCCAGCCGAAAACTATTTGAAAGAATACATAGAAATTCTAACTATGATAATAGAATGGAATGCCTTTGGAATCTAAAGAAAATAGGATATCAGGTAGGAGCAGGATTTATGGTTGGAATACCAACACAAACCAAAGAAGATTTAGCTAAGGACATCCTGTTTCTGAAAGAATTAGAGGCTGAAATGGTGGGTATAGGGCCTTTCATTCCACACATGGATACTATCTACAAAGATGAAGAGGGTGGCACACTGAATGATACTATTACTATGCTTGCCTTAACTAGATTGTTTTTACCTTATTCATTATTGCCAGCAACAACAGCTCTAGGTACAATACATCCACTTGGAAGAGAACAGGGAATAAGGGCAGGAGCCAATGTAGTTATGCCAAATTTATCACCTACTAAAGTAAGGGAAAAGTATTCTCTATATGATGGAAAGATTTGTACTGGTGATGAAGCAGCGGAATGTAGAAGCTGCATAGAGAATAGAATAGTATCAACAGGTTTTTCTGTAGATATGTCCAGAGGAGACAATATAAAGTGGAGGACAAGAATATGATCAATCATAATTATATATATAATTTATTAGAAGAAGCAGAGAATGCAACAAAGGAAGATGTTAGAGAAATATTAGATAGGGCAAAGAATAAAGAAGGCTTATCTCATAAAGATATAGCTATTCTACTCCAATCAGAAGATGAAGATGATTTAAAAGAAATTTTTAAAATAGCTGAGAAGATAAAACATGAAATATATGGAAAACGGATTGTAATCTTTGCCCCACTTTATTTAAGTGATTATTGTACAAATAACTGTGTCTACTGCGGATATAAAAGAGATAATAATTTTAAGAGAAGAAAACTTACTAAGGAAGAAATACAGGAAGAAGTAAAACTACTAGAAAAGATGGGTCATAAAAGATTAGCTATAGAGGCAGGGGATGACCCTACAAACTGTGATATAGAGTACATTTTAGAAGCCATAAAAGCTATTTATGAAACCTATAATGATAATGGCAGCATTAGAAGAGTCAATGTGAATATTGCGGCAACTACAGTGGATAACTACAGGAAATTGAAGGAAACAGGTATTGGTACTTATATATTATTTCAAGAGACTTATCATAAACCTACTTATGAAAAAATGCATCCAAATGGACCAAAGGCAAATTATGATTACCATCTAACTGCTTTCAATAGGGCTATTGAAGGGGGGATAGATGATGTGGGGGCAGGGGTTTTATTTGGATTATATGATTATAGATTTGAAGTATTAGGACTAATGCTTCACAATGAGTACTTAGAAAAAGAATATGGTGTAGGCTTCCATACTATTTCCGTACCAAGACTTAAAAAGGCTGAAGGTATGGACCTTAGTTTATTTCCTCATATAGTGACAGATGATGAATTTAAAAAAATTGTTGCTATTATTAGACTTGCAGTTCCATTTACAGGCGTCATTCTATCCACAAGAGAAACCCATGAAATGAGAACAGAAGTAATAGAGTATGGTGTATCTCAAATTAGTGCTGGGTCTTGTACTGGAGTAGGAGGATATAAGGAAAATGAAGATGGAAAAAGTAAATCCCAATTTGAGGTATCTGATAATAGAAAACCCTTTGAAGTAATAAAAGAGTTAGTAGATAGTGGACATATTCCATCCTATTGTACGGCCTGCTATAGGATGGGAAGGACTGGGGATAGGTTTATGCAATTGGCAAAGTCAGGACAAATACAGAATGTCTGTGGACCTAATGCACTTATGACTCTAATGGAATATGCTTTAGATTATGGAAACAAAGATTTCCAAGATATAATAAATCAAATGGTAGATAGAGAGATAGTAACAATTAAAAGAGAAGATATAAGGAATCTTCTTCAGGAAAAGATAGATAGAATAAAACAAGGAGAAAGGGATTTATATTTGTAATTAAGGAGAATATCTATGAACAATACGCCGAAAGGAAATAGAAAGCATATAGTTTTTTATGGCAAGAGAAATGCAGGTAAATCATCTATTATGAATAAGATCATAGGTCATGATGTATCTTTAGTATCAGAGATTAAGGGGACTACAACAGATCCAGTGTCTAAAGCAGTAGAGCTTATTCCATTTGGCCCTGTAGTCTTTATAGATACAGGAGGCATAGATGATAGTGGAGAGTTAGGTGTCTTAAGGGTAGAAAAAACTATAAAAACTTTAGAAAAAGCGGATTTTGCTATATATGTAATAGCAATAGATGATATTGAAGAAGAGTCTTATTTAGAGTTTGTAAAGGAATTTAAGAAAAGGGATATTCCTTACATTACAGTTATCAATAAAACTGATATTGTTTCAAAAGAAAAGCTGCGAGAAATTAAATATAATATAGAATTTAATAAAAAATGGGAAAATGTAGTCTTTATATCTACAAAGTATGATACTACTATAGAAAATTTAAAGGATGAATTGATAAAAAGACTTAATATAGAGGATAAAGAAGAGACTTTAATAGGAGACATTATCCCCTACGGTGGTAAAATTATAATGGTAGTTCCTATAGATTCTGAGGCACCAAAGGGAAGGCTTATTTTGCCTCAAGTGCAGCTTATTAGAGATTGCTTAGATCATGGAATAAAATCCTATGTAGTCAGAGATACAGAATTAGCATCTGCTATGGAGGACTTACATGATATAGATCTTGTAGTTACTGATTCACAAGTATTCAAAGAAGTAGACAAAATAGTGCCTGTAGATACTAATCTCACTAGTTTTTCTATAATTATGGCTAGACAAAAGGGAAACTTTAAAACATTTTTAGAAGGAATATCAACTATTGAAAAATTAAAAGAAAAAGAAAACCCAAGAGTATTAATTATGGAAAGCTGCTCTCATAATACATCTCATGAGGATATAGGAAAGGTTAAAATTCCAAGATTCCTGACTAAACATTTAGAGAAGGAAATAGATTTTCATTTTAGAATGGGAGAAGACTTTCCTAAGGATATAGAGTCCTATGATTTGGTGATTCACTGTGGGTCATGTATGTTAAATAAAAAAAGTATGGCTAGCAGGATTAAAATTTGCCAAGATAATAATGTACCTATCACTAATTATGGTATATTGCTTGCTTATTTAACAGGTACATTAGATAGAGCTGTAAAGGTGTTTATGTAAATAATAGATATTTATTATAAAACTATGTATGATTAATCTGAATTGAAGGAAAATATATTTACAATTAATATTTTTTAATATATACTGTTACTGTATTTAGAATCTATAAGGAGGGAAGTAAGGAATGAAGCCAGCTAATTGCTAATATTAATTTAATTTCAAAATTAATAATTATTTTCAAGAGAGTTTACTGTGCCTAATTAGAATTAGGTTTATTTGTTGTACTCTTCTATGGAATTAGCAATTTAGAAGGTAACTTACTTACTAAAATAGATTATCATAATTAAACAAGATTTATATGAGACTTGAGTGAAATGCTTTTTTATTCAAAAGTATTTTCTCTACTTGTGCTTAATTTTGTGTTTATTAAATTATAATAATCAGATATTTGTATTTTAGACTGTAAGAAGAATATATCTTCCTATGGTCTTTTTTTATTTAATATATTAGAGTAATCTTTTTCTAAACTGACCATAGAGTACATCAAAGCAAAAAAATATATTGATTGGTGGTGATCATATGACACCTTTTACGAAGGTAATGGACTTAAATCAATAAACGGAAGGAGTATATTAAAAGTTTATGATTGATACATTACCGAAAATGAAAATACAAGAAAATTATTTTTATATTCCTTGCCGTAAAACAAAAATTATCGGAGGTAAGGAATATGGAGAAGAAATTAAGTTTAAATTGGAATATATACAATGGTAAGATAGATAAGGAAGAGAGATATTGTCATAATTGTGGAAAAAAGGTGGAGTTTAAGGACTCATTAAAAAGAAGACAGAATGCTAATGGGAAAAATATATTCTATTTTGCAATATACAAATGTCCAAATGGACATACATGGAATAAAGGAATTGATACTTTTAAAGCTAAATCAGGTTTAGAAAATATTGATGGAGACTTTATGATTCAAGAAAGTAAATATGATGAAATTCAAATAGCACAATTTAAGAAAGATTGTATTACTGAGATAGAAATCCATATTAATATATTGCAGGAGAAAATACGAATAGATAAGTTTTTATCTTCAAAAATCCAAGATATTAGTAGAGAAAAAATTGTAGAATTAATCACTAAAGGCTTTATAAGAGTAAATAACAACCAGGTCAAATCAAAAGCTAGTTTAAGAGAAAAAGATGTTGTAACCTTATTAATAAGTAAAATTTAAACAATAATGAAAGACCCTACTGTCAATTCAGCAGGGTCTTATTGTAAAAAATCTATGGGAGATGATAAAAATGAGAATAAGTGGAATTCAGATGAATATGGAGTTTGCAAATCCTGATAATAACTATAAAAAAGCAGAAAAACTTATTAGATTAGCTGCAAAGGAAAACCCAGACACTATAGTTTTGCCTGAAACATGGAATACAGGTTTTTTCCCTATAGAGAACATAAAGGAGCTTTGTGATAAAAATGGAAAGCAAACCATAAAGCTGTTTTCATACTTATCAAAGGAATTAAATGTGAACATAATAGCAGGTTCTGTTGTAAACGAAAAAGAAGGAGAAATATACAATACATCATATATATTTAATAAAAAGGGTGAATGTATCGCAGAATATGATAAAACACATCTTTTCTCATTTATGCATGAAGATGATTATTTCAAAAAAGGTAGCAGAGTAACAACTTTTGAATTAGATGGAGTAAAATGTGGAGTAATAATATGTTATGATATTAGATTTTTAGAGCTTGTACGTACTTTAGCTTTACAAGGAATCAAAATACTTTTTGTTGTAGCCCAATGGCCTGTTTCTAGAATTAAACATTGGGAAATATTGAATGAAGCACGTGCAATTGAAAATCAGATTTTTGTGGCCTGTGTAAATTCATGTGGTACTGCAGAAGAGACTATATATGGTGGTCATTCAGCTTTGATTAATCCTTGGGGTGAAACCATAGCTAAAGCATCATATAAAGAAGAAATAATAACGGGTGATTTTGATATGAAAGTAGTTGATAAAATTAGAAATACTATAAATGTTTACAATGACAGAAGAACTGACTTATACAGGTATAGATGATTTTATTTCAATTTTATCCAATGTAATACTAATGAATTGTATAGTTATATATTAATAAGTATATAATATAAACATATGTATTATTAATAGATAAGAAATAATTGACATTTATTGCGATTAATGTTAAGATATAAAAAAGTTTGAGGTGAATGAATATGTATAGAAATTATATTGTAACTAAAAAACTTCATCACCATCACAGAGAGCACTTATAACCTTGATTTTGTATCATAGGTATAAGTGCTATTAGTGCTTGTACCTGTGATGGCAGATAATTTTGGAAGCCTTACAGGTATTTTATTAAATACATGTAGGGCTTCTTTTTTATTTTTAAAAATAGCAAACAATTTTAATTATAATACTAAATTAATGAAGGAGGAATTGAAAATGTTAATGGAATTAAGAAATTTAAAGGGAACTTGTGATTTTATGCCAAGTGAGCAGAGAATGAGAAATGAGATAATTAGAAAACTAACAGATGTATTTGAAAGCTATGGATACGAGCCTCTTGAAACCCCTATAATCAGCTACTATGATATACTCGCATCCAAGTATGCTGGGGGCGCTGAGATATTAAAGGAAGTATATAAGTTTCAAGATCAAGGACAAAGAGATATTGGACTAAGATATGATCTAACCGTTCCACTTGCTAGGGTAATTGGAATGAATCCTAATATAAGATTACCATTTAAAAGATATGAAATAGGTAAGGTATTTCGAGATGGGCCAGTTAAAACTGGACGTAACCGAGAGTTTGTCCAATGTGATGTAGATATAGTAGGAGTAAAATCAATAATGGCGGAAGCAGAGTTAATGATTATGGCCAATGATATCTATAAGATGTTAGAACTGGAAGTGTATATTTATTTTAATAATAGAAAATTTCTCTCTGGGATTATAAAAGCCGTTGGTATACCTGAAGATCTAGAAAACAGTGTTATATTGAGTTTAGATAAGATTGAAAAGATAGGTGAGGATGGTGTCAGAGCGGAACTAATTGAAAAATGTGTAGAGAAACAATATATAGAAAAACTATTTTATTTTTTAAATATGGAAGGTGAAGAACTTCTTAAGAGACTAAGGTTTGATCCGCAAAATGAGCTTATTAGGCAAGGAGTACAAGAACTAGATGAACTATGGAGCTATATTAAATCAGCAGGTATAGAAGATATATGTAAATTTTCACCTTGGCTTTCAAGAGGTCTTGAAATTTATACAGGTACAGTATTTGAGATATTTCTTAAGGATAGAAGCATAGCATCTAGTGTGGGAGCTGGGGGAAGGTACGACAAAATCATAGGTGCTTTTATAAATAATGGTATTGAATATCCTGCAGTTGGAATAACCTTTGGACTAGATGTGATCTATAATGCTCTATTATATAAAGAAATCAGTATGGAAAAACCACCAGTACAAATATATATTGTTCCTATTGGAACACAGCCAGAGGCCCTTAATATAATAACCTTACTAAGAAGACATGGAATTTCTGCTGATATGGAGATGGATAAAAGAAAGGTGCGAAAGAGCCTTGAATATGCAGGAAAACAGCAGATTCCTTTTGTTATTGTACTAGGCGAAGATGAGATAAAAGCAGGCAAGGTTAGAATTAGAGATATGAAAAGTGGCAGTGAGACTGAAATCTCAATGTATGAAATTGCTAGCTATCTAAAAGAGAAAATCGAGTAATAGATTTATAATCAAGGCGGATTACTTTGCCCTAATACATTTATTAAATACTCTGACATTTACAATAAGTGTAAAATAAGATATAATGAAAAACATAAATAAATAATTAGAGAGGGGTAATATTATATGAAAAATTTATTGAATGTATTTAACAAAAATAAGATATATACTGCTCCAATAGATATATAAGATTAACAGTCTAATAAATAGTGTATTATTAGATTCTACTATAAAGTATAAATACCTTGGGGCATTAAATCTATTGCGTTTATGTTTCAAGGTATTTTTATATCTAAATTCCTAATATTGCATTTAAAATGAGGAGGTAAGATGATGGGGTGTAGAGGATGTATTTATTATATTAGATTAAGAGGATAGCGCACGGTTTGTGGCTATCTCAGGTTAAGGATTATAACTTTAAGCTATAAAAAAGTAGCCATAATCCCGTGCTATTTAAGTTTAAATAGTAGATAAAAGGAGATTATGGATATGAAACAAAAAGGAAAGTTAGAGAAAGCAAAATTATTATTTGAGAAAAATATTAAAATATTTAGATGCCCTATTTGTAAAGATAATATGAAAATAAATGATAAAAGCAGCTTAATTTGTAATAATAATCACTGCTTCGATATATCAAAAAAAGGTTATGTTAATTTGGCAAATAGAAGTAGTAACAAAATTTATGGTAAAGATCTATTTGAATCTAGAAATAAAATATATAATGATAACTTTTATGATAGGTTGATTACAGAGCTAGTAGATATAGTTGATGAATATACTTTATATAAAAATAAAAATTATATATTGGATACTGGCTGTGGGGAAGGACACTATTTAAATCAACTATCTAAAAGTCAAAATCTTAGTAATAAATATGATTTTGTAGGAATCGATATATCTAAAGATGGAATAAGTATTGCTACAAGAGAAGGAAATGATATAATTTGGTGCGTTTCGGATTTATCAAACTTACCATTTCAAACTTGTAAATTTGATGTAGTATTAAATATACTATCTCCAGCGAATTATGAAGAGTTTATTAGGGTTTTAGATAATAAAGGTATAGTTATTAAGGTTATTCCTGAATCAGGATATTTAAAAGAAATAAGATGTGGAATACAAAATAAAATAAAAAGTAATAATTATTCTAATAAAAATGTTATTGAAGTTTTTCAACAACACTTAGAAATAGTATCTGAAAAAAGACTTAATTATAAATGCAGTATAGATGAATCTAACTTGAAAGACTTAATAAAAATGACTCCATTAACATCAAGTTTAAGAGAAGAAGAAAAAGATGATTTAATAAAACTAGATATATCGAGCCTAACTATAGACCTAAGAATTCTAGTAGGTAGACGTAAAAAATAGTTAAATTGGTTATAGTTTTAAGCCGCATTTTGTGCGGCTTTTTGTATAGACATATATTTGCATAGGTAATGCTTCAATCAATAGTAAAGCTTTCAGGATTTTCAACCTATCACTTTTATCACATATTTGGAACATATAATAGAAATATTCTTTTATGGATATGGGAGAACAAAGACAAATGTTTTTCTAAATTACAAAATATATCGAATTTTATACAAAGGATTTCTAGGGAAAATGTCTAATCTATTTTATAGGACTTATTAACATTAGATTGATCAATTAATGTCATATATCTTAAGGAGGAGTAAATCATATGAATGAAAAACAGCTAAAAGAAGTATTAGGTACTTTTAAATATGGGACAATTGCTATTTCAAATAAAAGGAAGGATTAAAATGAAATATAATATAAAACTAATGAATGATACTGAAGCAGAGATGATTTCAAAATGGAAATATACAGAGCCATATTCTATTTACAATATGGATGATAGTAGTGATAGTATTGAAGAACTACTTAATGGTTCATATTATTCGGTTTTAGATAGTCAAAATAACCTTATAGGATATTATTGTTTTGGAGAATCTGCACAAGTTCCAGTTGGGAAACAATTTGGAGCATATGAATCAGAAGAATATATCGATATAGGTTTAGGAATAAGACCAGATTTATGCGGTAAAGGAATTGGTATTGAATTTTTAAGAAAAGGTATGGAATTTGGTCAAAATCAATTATACATAAAAAACTTTCGTCTAACGGTTGCAGATTTTAATCAACGAGCAATTAAGGTGTATGAGAGGGTTGGATTTAAAAAAGTAACATCATTTGAAAGAATATCAGAAAATGAGAAAATTAAGTTTGATGTAATGATTTATATGAATACATGTATATAGTTTTTTCATTTAGGTTATATACTGTAGGTAATTAATACAATAGAAGAATTTCTAATATTAAGGAGAATTAAATAAATGTACTAATAAAGCCCGTTGCCAATTAACGGGCTTTATTATTGTATGATTGATACTTTTGACCAACAAAATTATAATATAGTTAATAAAATTGATAAAAAATACCAGTAAATTTCATAATAAAGAAATAAAATTAATAGAATATTTTAAAATGGTATTTGGAAATTATAAAAGGATAGTTACTTGGAAGCTATAAAGAATGATTTTACATATAGGCTAATACTGCTTCTAAATTAAATTGTATTCAAAAGCAACAACGATTTTCCTGATTCTCTTCAGATTCAGGAAAACGTTAGCAATCTTAAGTGGAGAGGGGTGAAAAAAGAGTAGGGTTAGCCGTAAATCTAAGTAGGATCAAGAAAATGAGTGGGGGGGATAAAAATGAAGAATAATTTAAAGGGAGAACTAATATCAGAATTTATTGGAGCATTTATTTTATTGTTTTTCGGTGCAGGATCTGTAGCAACTTTAGTATTAATAGGTGCTGAGTATAACAATTGGGACGTTGCTTTAATATGGGGATTTGGTGTTACGATGGCCATTTATGTTACTGGAGCAGTGTCAGGTACACATATTAATCCGGCAGTAACAATTGCACTTGCCGTATTCAGAGGATTTTCATGGAAGAAGGCAATCCCGTATATTGCTGCACAGATCGCTGGGACTTTTACGGGAGCAGCTGTGACTTTTGCTTTATATCATAAATCATTTTCAGCATTTGAACAAGCCAATGGCATAATAAGAGGCAGCATAGATAGTGTTGCAACAGCAGGAATATTTTCAACTTATCCACAAGCTTATTTGACTAATATGCATGCACTTATTGTTGAAATAATTATAACTGCAATATTACTAATGGTAATATTTGCATTGGGAGATGAGAGAAACACAAACGCTCCTAAAGGTAAATATGCACCTTTTGCTGCTATACTAATAGGTATTACTATTGCCATTATAGGTGGAAGCTTTGGAGCATTAACAGGATTTGCTATGAATCCAGCAAGAGATTTTGGACCAAAATTATTTGCTTTTTTAGCAGGATGGGGAAAAATTGCTTTACCTGGACCTAACGGGTATTTCTGGGTACCAATTATAGGCCCTATCATTGGTGGTCTTTTGGGAGCATATCTATACGAAAATGGGGTTAGTAAATATATATTAGGACACGAAGAAACAGAAGAGGCAGAAGAAAAAGAAGCTACTATCCATGTGGTTGAATAAAAAAACTATATAAAGATCAATAGAGTTATAGTTATAGATAAAAAAGAACAAGCTGTAATTTTAAGAATATAAGGGGGCGTTAATATTGAGAAAATATATAATGGCATTAGACCAAGGAACCACAAGTTCAAGAGCAATATTATTTGACTATAAGGGTAAAAGAATAGGAACATCACAGAAAGAATTCACTCAAATTTATCCAAAGGCAGGCTGGGTAGAGCATGATCCAATGGAAATATGGGGAACCCAGAGTGGTGTTGCTAGAGAGGTATTGGAAACAACAGGTGTGAGTCCTCAAGATATTGCAGCAATAGGGATTACAAACCAAAGAGAGACCACAATCGTATGGGATAAAAATACAGGTAAGCCGATATACAATGCAATTGTTTGGCAATGTAGAAGAACTGCAGCTATTTGTGATGAACTAAAAGCGCAAGGTATGGAGGCATATATTAGAGGTAATACGGGATTAGTGGTAGACGCATACTTTTCGGGAACCAAGGTTAAATGGATATTAGATAACGTAGAGGGAGCAAGAGAAAAGGCTGAAAATGGTGAATTGTTATTTGGAACAGTAGATAGTTGGTTAATATGGAACTTAACAAGAGGAAAAGTACATGTAACTGATTATTCTAATGCATCAAGAACCATGCTATATAATATAAAAGAATTGAAGTGGGATGAAAAAATATTAGAAGTATTAGATATTCCAAAATCTATGCTACCACAAGTAAAGGCATCTAGTGAAATCTATGGACATACAGATCATCAAACTTTTGGTGGAGCTGACATTCCAATAGCTGGAGCGGCGGGAGATCAACAGGCTGCATTATTTGGGCAAGCATGTTTTCAGCCTGGAATGGCTAAAAATACCTACGGTACCGGATGCTTTATGTTAATGAACACAGGTGATAAATTTGTTCCATCCGAAAATGGACTATTGACTACTTTAGCATGGGGTGTAGATGGTAAGGTAGAGTATGCATTAGAGGGAAGTATATTTGTAGCAGGGGCTTCGGTTCAATGGTTGAGAGATGAACTTAAAATTATAAGAGATGCAGAGGATACCGAATATTTAGCGAAAAAGGTAGCGGATGCTAATGGTGTTTACGTGGTACCCGCCTTCACAGGTATGGGAGCACCCTACTGGGATATGTATGCAAGAGGTGCAATAGTAGGGCTGACAAGAGGTGCTAAAGCCGAACATATTATTAGAGCAACATTAGAATCTATTGCTTATCAAACTAGAGATGTATTAGAGGCTATGCAGGAGGACTCAGGTATCGACTTAAAGTCTTTAAAGGTCGATGGTGGAGCTGTTATCAATAACTTCTTAATGCAGTTTCAAGCGGACATATTAGGAGTTCAGGTAGACAGACCTGAGATAACAGAAACAACTGCTCTAGGAGCTGCCTATCTTGCAGGATTAGCTGTAGGCTTCTGGAATGATAAAAATGAGATTGCTAATAAATGGAATGTGGATACCGTTTTTAGTCCGACTATGGAAAACGCTAAAAAAGAAAAGTTATATAAAGGCTGGAAACGAGCAGTGAGCCGTGCCTTGAAGTGGGAATTGGAAGGGGAAGAAGATGAGGAAGCAATGGAAGAAGAATGTGTAGCTTATTCTTAAAAAATCAATAAAAAGTTGAGTGCCCCATGGAGCATTGAGCTAGCAATAGCCGAATTTTCAGTTGCCTTCACTAAGAGAGGAAAGAAGATATACCTATTCTTTGCCGTTATTTTATTCGAAAGCTTTTCCAGTTAAGTCTAGAAAATACAATATTGTAGAAAAAAGAGAAGACTAACGCTTCTCTTTTTTTAGATAATAGAATAATCTAGTTTGATTTTTCAGTTTGTTTGAATTATAATAAAATGCAATATAATAGCCGTGGCATAAATCGGAAAATATGTTAAGGGGGTATGGTTGGGGATGTTAAGTAAAGACCATTTAAAAGAAATTAGCAAATCAATTATTGAATATGGAAGACCATTAGAAAAAAGTCTATTTAAAAAATATTTTTATGATGGTTCTGAACAAGAGATAATAAATGAATTAAAGAAGTTTCAAAATGTAGATGGTGGTTTTGGACATGGATTAGAATCAGATTTTAGACTGCCTTATTCTTCACCAATGGCAACCTTAGTTGGAATTAGACATTTATCCAAATTAGATAAATCAGAAGAGGCAAAGGAAATGATAAAAGAAGCAATAAGGTATTTAGAGTCATGCTTTGATAAAAATAGAAATGGTTGGTTTGCTGTACCTAAAGAAGTAAATAATTTTTCACATGCTCCTTGGTGGCATTATAATGAAGAGTATGAAATGAGTATAATAGATGAAAACTGGGGAAATCCATCTGCTGAAATACTAGCATACTTATACAAGTATAGAGAATATTTAAAAAAGCTAGATGTAGATAGCTTAATAGAATATGCAATTGATTATATGGAAAATAAAGAGGAATTTTACTCAGAGAATGAAATCTTTTGTTATATAAAGTTATATGGAGTTTTACCTAATAAACTTCAAAAGAGATTGAAAAATAAGATACAAGCAGCCATAGAACAACTTATTGAATATGAAGACGAAAAATGGATAGAATATGTACCAACACCAGTGGACTTTGTAAGTAGTCCAGATATGTGTAAGTTTGAGATTAAGGAATCAAAAATAATAGATAATTTAGATTTTATTATAAAACAATTAGAAAGCAACGGAAGAATAAACCCACCTTGGGGAGAAAGCTTTTATATGGAAGATTTAAAGCCCGCATATAATGAGTGGATAGGAGTCTTAACTTTAAATGCTTTAACTATTCTAGACAAATATAGTAAAGTAGAAAAATAGTATAAAACTAAGATACATTTCCTATATATTTGTTTTTGTATAATTAATGAGTATAAAATATATTTACAATTCATACAATATAGGATACAATTAGTAAAAATCAATTTAAACGCGAAGAAAAGGAAAGTAGCTTTAAGAATACTTTTACAGAGAGCCCCTATTGGTGAGAAGGGGCAAAGGATATTAAAGTGAAAATGGCCTTGGAGCTGTGCACCGAGATTATTTTAATTAAGGCTGCAACGGGTTCACCCGTTATAGTGATAGAGTATAATCACGATCTGTGACGTACTTGAAGAGGCTTGTACTGTGAAGTACAGTAAATTAGGATGGTAACGCGAAGATAACTCTCGTTCCTAAGATTTTTCTTAGGAGTGGGAGTTTTTTATTTTATTTTTTACAATTATATCTTAAATAAAGAGGAGGAAAAGGATATGAGTATTTTTATTGGAGGAGCTTGGCCTTACGCAAATGGTTCTTTGCATTTAGGACATTTAGCTGCACTATTACCTGGTGATGTAATAGCAAGATATTTTAGGGCAAAAGGAGAAGATGTACTATATGTTTCGGGAAGTGACTGTCATGGCACACCCATATCTATAAGAGCAAAGAATGAGAATGTATTACCTCAAGAAATTGCAGATAGATATCACAGCGAGTTTAAGTATTGCTTTGAAAAGTTAAGTTTTTCCTACGATTGTTATTCTAGAACTGACGACGCGCATCATAAGGAAGAAGTACAAAGAATTATAAGTTTATTATACGATAATGGGCTTATTTACCAAAAAGAAGTAGAACAGCTTTATTGCCATAGCTGCAATCAGTTTTTACCTGATAGATTTGTTGAGGGAGTTTGTCCCATTTGTAAAAATATAGCTAGGGGAGATCAATGTGATGCTTGCTCTACTATTCTAGACCCATTAGATCTACAGGATAGAAAATGTAAATTATGTGGGAATGAGCCAAAGATAAAAGCTGGAAGCCAATTATTCTTTCAATTATCTAAATTTCAAGATAGATTAAGGGCTCATCTTGAAGCTTCTAAAGAAAACTGGAGAATAAATGCACTTAACAACACAGAGAGATATTTGAATGAAGGTTTACAAGATAGAGCTATTTCTAGGGATTTGCCTTGGGGAATTGATATTCCTATAAAAGGATATGAAGATAAGAAGGTTTACGTTTGGATAGATGCGGTATTAGGATATTTTACGGTGAGCAAAAAATGGGGCACTGAAAACAAATTGGATTGGGAACAATTTTGGAGAAAAGATACAACATCTTACTTCATCCACGGCAAAGACAATATCCCGTTCCATTCAATTATTTTTCCTGCCCTTTTAAATGGAATAGGCTACAAAAAAATGCCAGATAAAATTATATCTAGTGAGTATGTAACCCTTGAAGGAAAGAAAATATCAACCAGTAACAACTGGGCAGTATGGGTTCTGGAGTTTATTCAAAGATATGATGTGGATGCAATAAGATATTTTTTAATAGCAAATGGGCCTGAAAAAAGAGACGCGGATTTTTCATGGAGAGAGTTTATAAATAGTAATAATGGAGAACTACTTGGAGCCTATGGGAATTTAGTAAATAGAACTCTAGTTTTTATTAAAAAGTATTTTAATAATAGTATACCGAAAGGAGAGGCAGATAAGGAAATAATAAGGAATATAGAAACACTTTATAATGAGGTAGGCTCAAAGATAGAAAATGGAGACTTAAGGTCAGCTATTGAAGAAATTTTTGAGTTTATTAGAAGCATAAATAAATATTTTGATGAAAAAACACCTTGGATTACGGTAAACACAGAGGAAGATGATTGTAGTAATACAATTTATAATTGTATTTTTAGTATAATAAATATTGCAAATCTATTAAATCCATTTTTGCCATCATCATCTCAAAAAATTAAAGAATGGCTAGGTTATAAAGAAAATACATGGGAACCTATTACTTTACTTTCAGGAATCGAATTAGGTGCCTTTGGTATTTTATTTGAAAGATTAGATAAAAAATTAGCCGAAGAGGAATTAGCTAAATTAAGTAAGGCTTAACTAGTTCTTAATTTAAATTAGCAAATACATTACAAATATATAACATTACTTTAACTAAGCTTTTGTATTATTAATCTATATGAAGCTATATATAATATTGACATTAAAAAACCTCCAGTATATTATATTTAGCCTTAGTATAATCAAAAGTACTATCTTTATGTAAATGTACTATATACATTTTTTAATAATAAAAAATATTTCCTATTTTACATAAAGGACTTTCTAAAAAAATGTCAAAGTATATTTAAAATAGATCTAAGAAGATTTTATTAATTCGCTAAAATTATAAGCGTATTAAATGATAAGAATTTAAAAAAGAAAGAGGGATAATTTATGAAAATTTATATTTCTGCAGATATTGAAGGTATTAGTGGTGTAGTTAATGGTACACATACATCACCACAAGGATATGACTACAATAGAGCGAGAAAACTGATGACAGACGAAGTAAATGCAGCAGCGAAGGGAGCGAAGTTAGCAGGAGCGACCACAATATTAGTAAATGACTCTCATGGTCCAATGACTAACCTATTGATTGAAGAATTAGATGAGGATGTAGTGCTTATATCTGGAAACCAAAAACTTTTGGGAATGATGGAGGGAATTGACCATACATACGATGCAGCTCTTTTAATAGGATATCATGCTAGGCATAATACTTCAGGTGTTTTGGCTCATACTTATTATGGGATAGTTATATCAGAAGTAAAAATAAATGGCAAGATTGTAGGCGAATTTGAGTTTAATACTTTAGTAGCTGGGCAATACAATGTACCTGTAGTTCTTGTATCTGGAGATGATATTTTATCTAAACAAGTAAAAGAATTTAATCCAGAAATAGAGACACTTATTGTAAAAAATGCCCATAGTAGATATACAGCTGGATGTATTCAACCTAAAAAAGTACATAGATTGATGGAAGAAAAAGTACAAAAAACATTAACAGATAAATTAAAATCAATCTCACCACGCAAGATAGAGGGAAAAGTCGAGTTAGAGGTTGCTTTCTTAAACAGTGGGCTGGCGGAGGCTACCTTGTTTATACCAGGAGTAGAGTTAATCGAGCCTAACAGAGTAAAGTATGTAGCCAAGGATCTGATTGAAGCCTACAAAATGAGAGCGGCATTAACAACCTTAGCTGCAAGCACACTGATATAGAATAATATCTCTTTGGCTAAAAAGTTAATATATAGAAACCATTATATTTAGAACAATATTTACAATTATTGAATATTATGATATTATACTGAACAATACTATAATAATTAAAGAATAAAATGCTAAGAAGAGAAGAGTAGATAAATAGCATTCTTTAACAGAGAGCTCTGGTAGCTGAGAAGGAGCAAAGAATAGTTTATTGAAACAAGTCTCGGAGCTGCACCCGGATTTTCATATTATTATATATGAAATGATGCCGTGACGGTTGTTCCCGTTAAAGAACTAGAGTATAAGTATGTTAAATAATACATGCCGTACTTAAAAAGATTAATATGGTGACATATTAATAAACTGAGGTGGCAACACGAAGCTATAGCTCTCGTCCTCAAGATTATAAAATCTTGGAGGTGGGAGCTTTTTTTATTACAGAAAATAAGTTTTCAATAGGTAGTATAAGAATGAAAAAGTAATTAATAACTGATAAATATAAGGAGAGGATGTTATATGAATAAGGATATAGAAAACAAGATTAATACTGTAAAAGAATCTATCGATATAAGCAATAGACCAAAATTTCCGAAGCGAGCAGTAGTTACTGCGGGAATGCCCTATGGCAATAAAGAGCTTCACTTAGGACATATAGGGGGAGTTTTCGTCTACGCTGATACCTTTGCCAGATTTTTGCGCGATAGGATAGGTAAAGAAAACGTTATTTTCGTTTCCGGTACTGATTGTTACGGTTCTCCAATATCGGAGCATTATCGTCAATTAGTCAGTAGTGGGGAGCTTGAAGGAACAATTAATGATTTTGTTCAATATAATTATAAACGTCAAAAAGATGTGTTGGATCTCTATAATATTGATATAAATCTATTTGCAGCTTCTAGCTTTGGACATTCTTCAGAGATTCATCGTGAAGTATCTAATGAGTTTATTCAAAAACTTTATTCGAATGGACATCTTGCTAAAATAACTACATCACAGTTTTACGATACTGATCTTAATGTTTTTCTAAACGGTCGTCAAGTGGTTGGACAATGTCCTATTGAAGGATGTTCTTCGGAAAAAGGATATGCCGATGAATGTTCATTGGGCCATCAATATATGCCAGTTGATCTTATAAACCCTAAGAGTACTCTTTCTGGAAAGAAACCAGAAATGAGGGATGTAACAAATTGGTATTTTAAACTGGATAGTTTCCATAATTTATTAGAAAAATGGGTGAAATATCTTGGGGGAATACCTAATTGCAGACCATCTTTAATAAGGACTATTAAGGAATTTTTAAAGCCACCTGTTATTTATGTAAAAAAAGATCAGCTGGATTTATTAAACTCGATTCAGGATAAACTTCCTAAATATACTTTACAAGATGAAAATAAAAAGTCTTCTTTTATGATGATATTTGATAATCTGGAAGAAAGAGATAAGGCCTGCTTATTATTAGCAGAGAAGTCAATCCACTTTCGTACAGGAAAAACATTAGTTCCTTTTAGATTAACTGGCAATATTGAATGGGGGGTTCCAACACCATCCATCGAAGGAATAGATAATCTTACTTTTTGGGTATGGCCAGAATCTCTTTGGGCACCTATATCCTTTACTAAAACCTATCTTGACCAATTAAATAATCAAAATGATGCATGGAAAGAGTGGTGGTGCTCTTTAGATTCTGAAGTATATCAATTTATAGGTGAAGATAATATATATTTTTATGGACTGGCAGAGATGGCAATGTTTATGGCGACTCAGGATAAAGAGCTAACAATTCATCCATCAGAAGGGCAACTTCAATTACCTAATCTTATTTCAAATAGTCATATACTATTTTTAGATAAAAAAGCAAGTAGTAGTGGTAAAGTGAAACCACCTACTGCAAGGGAGTTACTTGATTATTACACTGCCGAGCAATTAAGATCCCACTTTTTAGGTTTAAGCCTTGGAATTAGAAGTGCTAGTTTTCAGCCTAAACCTTTTAATCCAAAAGCATTAGAAAAGGATAGTGATCCTGTGTTAAAGGAGGGTAATTTACTGACAAATGTTTTGAATCGGATTGCTCGCTCTTGTTTTTATACTGTACAACAATATTATAATGGAAGAATACCAGTAGGTAATATTAGTGATGAAGTATTATATGAGTCCTATCAAACAATTCTTGAATTTGAAAAGTTAATGTATAAATACGAATTTCACACAATAATGAACCTTATGGACACCTATATTCGTAACATTAATAAAGGTTGGGTAAAAAATATGAAACTAGTAGATGAAAATGAGGATTCAAAGCTTCGTTCTCAGGTTCTAATCGATACTTTCCATGAGCTTCGGACCGCTACAGTTCTAATGCATTCAATTGCACCAGAGGGAACAGAGATGATACGTGAATACTTGAATTTAGATGAAAAGTTTTGGGATTGGAATAGAATTTTCCAAACAATATATGATTTTATGGATAATCCACAAGAGCATTCACTTAAGTTTCTGGAACCTAGAGTAGACTTTTTTAAAAAACATCCTAGTCAAATAGTATAGTTTTATATTAGATTTATTTTTGTAAATTTAATGAGGGTAGTAAAATTGATCCACTATTTTTAATCTCTAGTAAATGAAGATACACCAACTGTATTGGTTTTAGAATATGGTTGGTGTATTTTGAAAAATAGAGGATTTTTTGAAAATATGTCAAAATACATTTTAAAAAGAAAAATATATTTTATCTTTCGAAAGGAATTTAGAAATTGATGG
Source organism: Alkaliphilus sp. B6464 (assembly GCF_018141165.1). Classification (NCBI taxonomy): domain Bacteria; kingdom Bacillati; phylum Bacillota; class Clostridia; order Peptostreptococcales; family Natronincolaceae; genus Alkaliphilus; species Alkaliphilus sp. B6464. The sequence goes on along the minus strand of NZ_CP058557.1, from coordinate 3,223,606 downwards.
CAAAAGCAAGAAATAGAATCATTTACTCCATATTTATTTTATTAGTTATTATTTTAGGTTTAGGATCAAGACATTTTTCTGATTTTCTGCCAAAGTGGGTTCATCTTTATTTAGGTGATACTTTATGGGCACTTATGATTTTTTTTATATTTGGATTTTTGTTTAAGCGAAAAAATACTTTTTGTATTGCCACGGTATCTCTTTTGTTTTCCTTCTTAATTGAAATTAGTCAGCTATATCAAGCGCAGTGGATAAATACAATAAGGAACACAACAATTGGTGGATTAGTTTTAGGTTATGGTTTTTTGTGGAGCGACTTATTAGCATATATCGTTGGAATAGTAATAGGTATTTTACTAGAAAAACACATTATTTTTAAGTTTATAATAATTAAAGAATAGAAAAATAAACTAGAAAATAATATAAATCTAGGATACATTACTAATGGATATAATTATTTGTTATAAGAAAGGGGATAAAAAATGATAAAGTTACCAAATAGAATTCATCTTGCAAACTTACCTACTAGAATAGAAAGACTGGATCGATTGTCAAAAGAATTAGGTGGACCTCAAATATTTATAAAAAGAGATGACCAGACAGGATCTGAAGTTTCAGGAAACAAGATTCGAAAACTAGAATATGTTATACAGGAAGCATTAGATCAAAACTGTAATTATTTAATTACCTGTGGTGGAATACAATCTAATCATGCGAGAGCAACAGTTGCAGCCGCTGCAAGACTAGGACTTGCTTCCTGTGTAGTACTTAGAAGCAGTGGAAATGATTCTCTAGAGGGGAATTACTTTCTTAATAAGCTTTTGGGAGCAGATATTAAGCTTATAAGTCCTGAAGATTATAGAGAAAGAAGAATGGATATTATGGAAGGCATTAAAGCTAATCTCATTAAGCAAGGATATAGGCCATACATAATTCCTGAAGGGGCATCTAATGGGATAGGCACATTTGGGTACTATACTGGGATGGAAGAAATATTAGAGCAGGAAAAGAAAATGGGAATTGAATTTGATGCCATTGCTCTTGCTGTCGGCTCTGGAGGCACTTATGGAGGAATGTTTTTGGCGAATAAATTACTAGGACATGGAACTAAGATTTTTGGAATCAATGTTTGCGATAGTGCATCCTATTTTCAAAGTAGAATTTATGAAATTCTTCAAGATAGTTTTAGTTATATTGATAAGACTATAGATTTTTCAAAGGAAGAGATTCAAATAATAGATGGATATGTAGGCGAAGGATACGCCATAAGTAGATCTGAAGAACTTGAATTTATACATTATCTTGCTAAGCTTGAAGGAGTTATTTTAGACCCTGTATATACAGGTAAAGCCATGTATGGATTGGTTAATGAAATAAAAAAAGGAAATTTTAATAAGTACAAGAATATTTTATTTATCCATACTGGTGGTTTATTTGGGTTATTTTCTAAAAAGGATTTATTTTTTAGTTAGACTTGTAAATTATAGAAAAGAGGAAAATTTTAAATGAATAGCTTGTTAATCATTGATAAATTCAAGTCTAAAAGGAAATCTAATCTACTTTTGGTACTAATAATGATTCTATTATGTTTTTCAATTAATAAATTTATGGGAAATCATCAGGAAATATTAGAAAGGTATTACTCGGGTACCATTAATAAGTGGATAATCCAAGGTGTTAGCCAAATTACAGGTATACTTCCATTTTCTTTAGCTGAGATCTTATATGTTGGACATCTAATTATGATTCCAGTAATAGTTGTACTTTTTATATATAAGCTATTAAAAGGTGGGTTTCTTCAATTTTTCTATAAGGTTTTGTCTTATATTTGTGTTGTGTATGTAATTTTTATGTTAATGTGGGGTTTCAATTATAGTCGAATGCCTATAGGCGCAATACTAGATTTACAAACAGAATCCTATTCGAAGGAAGAGCTCTATAAATTAAATGAAGCTTTAATTGAGAAGGCAAATATATTGAGAATAGATGTACCTGAAAATTCAGATGGAGTTATGCATTTAGCAGGAGGTTACAAAGATATTTTTTCTAGAGCATTTCTAGGTTATGAAACCCTTGGGAAAACAGTAAAAGTACTTTCTGGTAATTACGGAGGACCTAAACCAATAATTCTTTCTAAGCCAATGCTTTATACAGGAATTACAGGAATGTATTTTCCTTTTACAGCAGAGGCCAATGTTAATACGGCTACTTCTAATTTACTACTACCAGCTACCGTACTTCACGAAATGGCTCATCAAAGAGGATTTGCCAGTGAGGATGAAGCGAATTATATTGCATATCTAACGGCATCTGCTCATCCAGACATAGATTTTCAATACTCAGGAACCATATTAGCTTTAATTCATTCCATGAATGCTCTTTCAGTAGAAGATGCTGAACTAGCAGCAAATTTAAGTACAACTTATTCAGACGAACTAAAAAGAGATATCAGAAGTTATACTGAATTTTGGAAAGGATATAAAGGCAAAGTGAATGAAACAGCTAATAGAGTAAATGATACTTATCTTAAAATAAATGGTGAAAAAGAGGGAACGAAAAGTTATGGAAGAATGGTAGATTTGCTTTTAGCTCATTTTATAAAACACGGCGAAATATAGAAAAGATTTTGAAAGGAATTTAAAAATTAATGCTAAAAGAAAGAAATAGATTTACTTACTTCATATTAGCTTTAGTAGTTATTATTTTGGGTTTAGGTTCAAGATATTTATCAGATTATCTTCCAAATTCGGTTAATCTTTATTTAGGAGATACTCTATGGGCGCTTATGATTTTTTTATATTTGGATTTTTGTTTAATAGAAGAAATACTTTTTGGATTACTATTATATCTCTTTTATTTTCCTTCTCAATTGAGGTTAGTCAGTTATATCAATCACAATGGATAAATACAATAAGAAACACAACAATTGGCAGGTCAATTTTAGGGTACAGATTTTTGTGGAGTGACTTACTAGCATATACTGTTGGGATAGCAATAGGCGTTTTAATAGAAAAACAAATTATTATGGTATAAGTTTAAAATGGGTATATAATATATTTATAATTCACATAATATAGAGTATAATCATAATATATGACGTACTTAAAGAGACTTGTACTGCGAAGTGCAAGTAAATTAGAATGGTAACGCGAAGATAACTCTCGTTCCTAAGATTTTCTTAGGAATGGGGGTTTTTTATTTGTTTTTTAAAATTAAATATTAAGTAGAGAGGAGGAAGTAGATAAGTTAAATAAAGATTAAATATAAAGGAGACAAAAAATTGTCTCCTTTATATTTAACATTGAAAGCAAATATGTAATAAACTATACTAAATATGTAAAAGCAAATAAATTATAGGAACAAAGAGAGGTATATAGAATGAGGGATGATATAAACATATTAGTAGTAGAAGATGATATAGATATAAATAATCTATTATGCAAAATGTTGAGTAAGCAGGGGTATAATGTAAGAGCAGCTTATTCAGGCTCTGAAGCTAAAATGTGCCTTGAATATTATGATTTTCAACTTGTTTTACTAGATTTAATGCTGCCAGGAATAGCAGGAGAGGAGATCATTTCTCATGTAAGAAAAATAAAGAATATGCCTATTATAGTTATTTCTGCAAAATTAGCACAGGATATAAAGATAGAAGTATTAAAACTTGGCGCAGATGATTTCGTTATAAAGCCCTTTGATATTAATGAGGTTTTAGCAAGGGTAGAAGCTCAACTAAGAAGGTATATGGTGTTTTCTAATACAAACGAAAAACAAAATATATTATCACATAAAGATTTAATATTAAATAGTGAAACAGTAGAGGTTACCATTAAGGGTAAACTAATTTCTGTTACAGCAAGGGAGTTTGCTATATTGGAACTTTTAATGTCCTACCCAAATAAAGTTTTTACAAAAGCTAATTTATTTGAAGCTGTATGGAAGGATGAATTTTTAGGTGATGATAATACAGTAAATGTTCACATAAGTAATCTTCGATCAAAACTGGCTAAAGCTGATCCAAATACAGAGTATATTCATACAGTATGGGGAATCGGATTTAAAATGAGTGAATAAACTTAAGTCTTTCTTAAGTTTTTCTTTATGCCGTCTTGTAAATTGTATTTTAATATATAGTCATACAAGAAAAAGGAGGTTGACTTAAGTGACAGAAACAGTACTTAAAACAAAAGATATAACTAAAAGATACAAAAATCATCTTGCTGTAAATAATGTTAATATAGATATAAAGCAAGGAGATATTTATGGGCTTGTTGGTAAAAATGGAGCCGGAAAAACAACTCTACTTAGAATGATAAGTGGACTTACAATGCCATCTGGTGGAGATATAGAGTTATTTAGTGAAACATCAAATGATGGACTAAGCAAATCAAGAATGAGAACAGGATGTATAATTGAAACCCCAAGCTTTTTTCCATACTTATCTGCAACTAAAAACCTTGAATATTATAGGATACAAAAAGGTATTGTAGACAAAAAATGTGTAGAGGATACTCTTAAAATGGTTGGCCTTGAGGATACAGGGAAGAAAAAATTTAAAGACTTTTCCCTTGGTATGAAGCAACGTTTAGGTTTAGCCTTCGCTATAATTGGAAGTCCAGATTTACTTATACTAGATGAGCCTATAAATGGGTTGGATCCTACTGGAATTGTAGAATTTAGAGAGCTTCTACTAAAACTTAATAAGGAAAAAAACATTACAATAATTATATCAAGCCATATATTAGGTGAACTTTCTCAGCTTGCAACTAACTATGGGTTTATTCACAATGGTTATCTTTTAGAACAAATATCGTCTAAGGAATTAGCAGGAAAATGTAAGCGTCATTTAGCGATTAAAGTAGACAATGCAGAAAAAGCTACGGTTATAATAGAAAAACAACTAGAAACTAAAAAATATGAGGTATTAAATAATAATGAAATTAGATTATATGATTATGTAGATACTCCTGAAAAAGTAACTCGGGCTCTTGTCCTTAATGAAGTTATGGTATCCTCCATAAATCAAACTGGTATCAATTTAGAAAATTACTTTATTGATTTGATTGGAGGTAATTATAATGCTTAATTATATTAAAGCTGAGCTGTATAGAAATTTTAACAGACTATATTATTGGAGCTTTGTAATTATAATATCCGGTTTAGGATTATCACTTAATATATTGATGAAGGCCACAAGTGTTAATGCTAATATGGATCTTTCAGAATTAATGTATATGGGTATTCAATCAATTAATTTACCACTATTTCTAGTTTTAATGATGATTGACATTGTTACAAGTGAAGAAAATAAAAATTTGACTTTGAAGAATGCTGTATCATTTGGTATACCTAGAAACAGAATTGTTTTATCAAAGATAATTGCTACAGTTGTTCTATCTACTATAGCGGCATTTATTATACTAACTGTATTTTTAGGAAGTGGAGCAATGCTGTTTGGGCTTGGTAGGGACTTTTCAATAGATATAGTTAAAGATTTTTCATTAAGATTACTGGTAGCACTCCCACTATGGATTGGAGGAATATCTGTAGGCACTTTTCTAGGAATTATATTTAAAAACAATACAATGTCTAGCTTTGTTTACTTCGGAGTATTCTCTATGACTGGTAATATTATTAGTCTACTTTCATTAATTGTGTCTCCAAAACTTATGAATATTAATAAGTTTCTTATTACAACAAACTTATCCAATATAAAAGCTGATACTGTAGCGAGCAATACTTTAGGTTTTGCGGCTTTAGTAGGTATCGGATTTACAGTAGTGTTTACAATTTTAGGTATGTTATACTTTAACAAAAAAGAGATTAAGTAAAATGGAGGGTGATATTTATGCAACTATTAACTATTATTTTTCTTATAATTATATGTGGCATATTTGTCACTCTTTGTATTTTATCACATAACGAAGTTAAGAATATAACTAATCAACTAAGTAGAATCAATAAGACTAATACTAATTCAAAAATATTACTTACTTTTTCTAATAAAGAGATGGAAAATTTGGCTTCAGAAATAAATAAAACCTTAGAAGAAAAACAAAAATCAGAAATTGAACATAAGAGGATGGATTTAGAACTTAGACAGGCTATTGCAAATATATCACATGATCTGAGGACACCACTTACATCAATAATGGGTTATATACAGCTTATGGAGGATGATGGCTTACCTTGTCATGAAAAGAAAGAATATGCAGATATAGTTAAAAGAAGAGCTGAGTCATTACAAAGTTTAATATCTAGCTTTTATGATTTATCAAGACTGGAAGGTAAGGAATATAAGTTTGAGCTTAAATCAGTAAATATAAATAATATAATGTGTGATTTAATAGCATCATTCTATAAGGATTTTTTAACTAAAGAGATAGAGCCTATTATCGATATAGATGAAAAAGTATCATTAATTATTGCTGATGAAAATGCAGTAAAAAGAGTTTTCTCAAACCTAATACAGAATGCTTTAAAGTATGGAAATGAGTGTATATATATATCGTTAAAAGAGTATGACGGTTATATTATAACAACATTTACAAATGTTGCACATAATTTAAGTGAGAGAGATATAGCCCATCTATTTGAACGTTTTTTTACAGCTGACCTCACAAGGAGTGACAAAAGCACAGGACTTGGATTATCTATAACAAAAGAATTAGTCGAACAAATGGGACATGAAATTTCAGCAGAACTAGCTGATTGCAAGCTTAGTATAATAATAAAATGGAAAACAACACATTCTTCCTAGGGAACATCATAACACCTATAGAATGTATTCTATTGTAATCTTGGTACATTATCAAAGAAACTTTATTGAATAAAATTCCATTGTGTGCTAACATAGTAGATGAAAACTAAATAGGAAACATTAGGTTCTGTAAGATTAATAGGGAAATTGGTGAAAAACCAATACAGCCCCCGCTACTGTAAGTGAGTACGAAATCAACTTATCCACTGGATTATATCTGGGAAGGCGTTGAGAGTAGGATGATCCACAAGTCAGGAGACCTGCCTAATAGTTTATATTAAGTAACCTTCGGTGGGAAGGGGAGACTTTTATTTTTTTGTATTTAATCTTTTTATGTGCATGATAAATCCCTAACTTATACGGTTAGGGATTTTTTATTACCCTCCACCAGGGAAAAAACTACAAACAGGAGGATGAAAAATGAAGAAAAGAGTAGCAGCACTAGCATTACTGTTAGCATTATCAATATCTACAATAGCAGGATGTTCAAACCAAGCAAATAATGCAGAACCTAACAATGATAAGGAAGTAGTAAATGAACTAGAAAAAAATATGTTAGAGGAGTATGGAGTACAGATAGGTGAAGACAGTGTTACCTTTACTGATAGTAGAAATCAGCAAGTCACACTAAATAAGCATCCAGAAAGAGTAGTAGTTCTTTTTAATTCATATTTAGAAATCTGGGCTAAAAGTGGAGGTACTATAGTTGGTAGAATAGAAGAATCAGAGGATAAGATAGTAGAAGGAACAGAAAATGCCGAGATAGTAGGAACTTTAGGAGCAATAAGCCTTGAGAAGGTATTATCATTAAAGCCAGATTTAGTAATTTTAAACGGCAACTCAAAAATTCAGATGGAGATAGTTCCTATATTAGAGGATAATGGAATTGGAGTTGTTGCCTTAGACTTTTTTGTAAAGGATGATTACTTTAAACTTGTAAGGTTATTTACTGCATTAAATGAAAGAGAAGATCTTTACCAAGCAAATGCTTTGCAAGTTAAAGAGAATATAGAGAAGATAATAGAAAAATCACCAAAGGATAAGAGTTATAAAGTATTAATAATGATGGCCAGTGCAAAAAGTATAACAGCTAGAGGGTCAGATGCTTATTTAGGTGAAATGTTAAAAGATCTTCATACAGCTAATATTGCAGATACATCCAATAATACTTTAGATGATAAAAACTTTAGCTTAGAAAAAATAATAGAAGAAGACCCAGATTTTATATTTGTTCAAACAACAGGAAGTGATATGGAAGCGGTATTGGATAGAATTAAAAAGGATGTAGAGTCAAATCCAGCATGGGCTTCCTTAAAGGCAGTAAAAGAAGGTAGATATATTCTCTTACCAAAGGATCTTTATATGTATAAAGCAAATCATAGATATGCAGAGGCTTATGAAGGGTTAGCAAAACATCTTTATACAGATTTATTTGAATAAGAGAAACTATTAATTATATGGGAGAAATTTTATGTCAGTAGGTATGGAAGAAGAAAAACCTCGTAAAATTATAGTACTAATAATCTTCATATTATTATTTATTGCAAGTTTTTTCATAAGCGTTGGTAATGGAGCTGTAAAAATAGCTCCGGTAGAAATAATTAAAGCTATCTTTTATCAAAAAGATACAGTTAACTATCAAATAATATGGAATGTAAGACTTCCACGTACAATAGTAGGTGCATTAGTAGGCATCTGCTTATCTTTAGCTGGGGCTGTTCTTCAAGGTATAATGAGAAATCCTCTAGCAAGTCCTAATATTATAGGGGTGTCGTCGGGTGGAGGACTGATGGCACTTATAATATTAATAATCTTTCCGCAATATTATTACTTAGTTCCTATAGGTGCTTTTTTAGGAGCACTTTTAGCTACTCTTTTTATATACAGTTTGGCTTGGAGAGAGGGAGTATTGCCGACAAGACTGGTTTTAGCTGGAGTTGCAGTATCTTCATTACTAAGTGCAGGAATAAACGGACTTATGACGTTTTTTCCAGACAGAGTACATGGAGTATTAGGATTTATGGTGGGAGGTTTATCTGCAATAACTTGGAGGGATGTAAATCTTATTTTGCCATATGCTATAGTCGGTATGTTTTTCCTACTATTATTACCTGATAAGCTAAACATATTAATGCTAGGTGATGAAGTTGCCACAGGTTTAGGTGTAAGCGTGGAAAAAACAAGGTTTTTATTTATAATAATATCCTCATTATTAGCAGGTAGTGCTGTAAGTGTGGTAGGTCTATTAGGCTTTGTAGGACTTATAGTGCCCCACATGACGAGATTATTCATAGGTTCCGATTATAAGTATTTATTTCCCGGGACAATATTTTTCGGTGCATCTATAGTGATGATCTGCGATACATTGTCTAGAATCCTCTTTGCCCCTATTGAAATACCAGTAGGAATAATAATGTCTGCCCTAGGAGCACCATTTTTTCTTTATCTACTAAGAAAAAAGGAGGGTTTAAAATAATGGGAATAGAAGCATTGAATCTTAAAGTTAAATACGGTGATAAAGAAGTGTTGAAAAATATTAATTTTCATGTAGCCGATGGAGAAGTAGTCACTATTATTGGACCAAATGGTTCAGGAAAATCCACATTAATAAAAGCATTATCTAGATGTTTAAAAATAACTGAAGGAACAATTCACCTAGATGATGAGAATATTTATAATATGCCAACTAAAAAAATAGCAAGAAATATGGCTATACTTCCACAAGTTAAAAGCATATCTGCTGACATTACAGTGGAAAATCTGGTTTCTTATGGTAGATACCCTCATCTAAATTTTGGACAAAGATTAAAGGCGGAGGATAAAAATATAATAAATTGGGCCATGGAAAAAACTGGGTTATCTAATTTAAAGGGGAGACATGTGGCTACATTATCAGGAGGAGAACGCCAAAGAGCATGGATTTCTATGGCATTGGCTCAAAAACCTAAGATATTACTTCTTGATGAACCAACAACATATTTAGATATTTCATATCAACTTGAAGTACTTGAATTAATAAAAGAATTAAATAAGTCTCTACAATTAACAGTAGTTATGGTTCTACACGATTTAAATCAAGCTGCTAGATATTCTGATAATATTTTTGTCCTAAACGAAGGGCAAATATGCCAATGGGGTAGTCCTAGCAATATAATAAAGTCAAATTTATTAAAAGATGTTTTTAGAATAGAATCTCACGTATACGAGGATGAAATAAATAACTGCCCATATTTTATTCCATATAAGGTTCTTTAGCATAGTGAAATAGAAATATGAACAACCAAATATAATAAAATATAAGAGGGGGAATAAATTTGTACATAAAGAATCCTATGGAAATCGAAGACAAAAGCATGGATATAATTGAGGAAGTAATGGGAGATACACACTTTACTGAAGAAGAAGGCATAGTTGCCAAAAGAATGATTCATGCTACTGGAGATTTCGAATATAGAAAAATTATAGTATTTAAAAATGATTTCATAAAAGAAGCTAAGGATAGTATAAAAACTGGAGGTACAATATTCACAGACACTAAAATGGCATCTATGGGAATAAACAAAGCTGCCCTATCAAAGACAGATTGTAAATTAAAATGTTTTATAGATGATGAAAGGGTACTACCTTTATCAAGGGAATTAGGTACTACAAGATCGGCCTGTGCAGTAGATTTAGCTGTGGCAGAAGGTATAGATATGTTTGTATTTGGCAATGCTCCCACCGCCTTATTTAGACTTCTAGAATTAGTTAAGGAAGGTAAAGTAAATCCTAGATTTATAGTAGGAGTGCCTGTAGGTTTTGTAGGAGCTCAAGAGTCAAAGGAATATTTGAGAGAGTTTCAAATATCTTCTATAACGACAGTAGGTACTAAGGGAGGTAGCAATGTAGCGGCATCTATAATGAATGCTCTATTATACATGGTGGTTGGTAGATGACATTGGAGATGTATGTTATAAAAGAGGGGAAAAGGTTGAGATGTGGCTATACCACTGGGTCTTGTGCTGCTGGAGCTGCTAAAGCAGCAGCTATGATGCTAGAGACAGGGCAAAAAATAAGCTATGTAGAGATTGATACTCCAGCAGGAGTTAGATTAAAACTTGAGATAAATAATCAAAAAATTGAAAAAGAAGTAGCATCGTGCTCTATTGTAAAAGATGGGGGAGATGATCCAGATGTTACAGATGGAATGGAAATATTTGCTAAAGTTAGAAAAAGGGAAGATAATAAAATTATTATAGATGGTGGAAAAGGCGTAGGCAGAATTAGAAGAAAAGGTTTATTTGGAAAAGTAGGACAAGCAGCCATCAACCCTGTACCTATGAAAATGATAGAAAAAGAGGTTAGTGAGGTTTCGAGCAGAGGGTACGATATAAGTATATACGCGCCAAGGGGAGAGGAAATCGGTAAAAAAACTTTCAATGAGAACATTGGAATTGAAGGTGGTATATCAATAATTGGAACAAAGGGAATAGTCTATCCTATGTCAGAGGACGCACTAATTAAAACTATATATATGGAAGTAGATATGATAAAGGAGACCTATGGAACAGATAATATTGTATTAGTTCCAGGTAATTACGGTGAGAAGATATCAGATTCACTAGGATTATCAGAGGGTAGAGTTAAGATATCCAACTATATAGGAGATAGCATTTTATATATTTACAATAAAGGGTTTAAATCTATAACTTTAGTAGGACATGTTGGAAAATTCTCAAAGCTATCGATAGGTGTATTTAACACCCATAGTAAGGTCTGTGATGGCAGGATGGAGGCCCTTATATATTACTTAGCTCTTAATGGAGCTCCTAGAGAACTATTAGATAAAGTAAACAATGCAATTACGGCAGAAGAAGGACTAAATATTTGTATTGAAGCAGGCTATGGCGAAATTGTAAAAAGTATGGAACATGGGGCAGAGGAAAAAATAAGAAAATATTTAAAGGATGAAAACTATCCGGTAAAGGTAATTATTTATTCCATGGAAAGAGGTGTTGATATGGGATAACTATAGCAGGAGTTGGGCCTGGAAATCCAAAGTACTTGACTGTAGAAGCAAAGGAAGCAATTGAAAAAGCAAAATATGTTTTGGCTTTTGGTAGGGTTTCAAGTTCTTTAAAAAGTATAAGGTATGATTTTATACAAGTAAATAGAGTAGATGACATAATTAAGTATATAAATATTCATAATGATTTGCTACTGCTAGCTTCGGGAGATCCTAATTTTTATGGTATTGTAGATTTTCTTAAAAAAAAGGGAGTACTAATAAAAAAGGTGATTCCAGGCATTTCCTCCTTCCAATATATGATGGCAAAGCTAGAAAAAAGCTGGCAAGGAGCAAACTTTCTATCCTTACATGGTAGGGATGAAGGACTGGAAAAGGTCAAAAAAAGCTACTTAACGATAATACTAACAGATAAGGAAAATAGTCCTCTAGTTATATCAAGGAACTTAAAAATGTTAGGTGTAAAAGGTACAATGTATATTGGTTTTAATTTATCCTATGATGATGAGAAAATTATAAAAATAAATATAGGAGAAGAAGTAGAAGATATTTCTGCTCTATCGGTGGTGGTAATTGAAAATGAAATGGATTAAAGATGAAGAGTTTATCAGAGGAAACATCCCTATGACTAAGTTTAATATAAGAGTTTTCACAATAGGCTACTTAGCTATTGAAGAAGGAGATAGACTTTTAGATATAGGGGCAGGCACCGGGTCTATATCCATAGAAGCTGCTCTACATGGAGCAGAAGTTTGGGCTATAGAAATGAAAAGAGAAGGTATAGAATTAATAAATAAAAACAAAAGTAAATTTGAAGTAAATATTAATGTAATTGAGGGAAAAGCGCCAGTAGACCTACCTAATGTTAAATTTAACAAATGCTTTATAGGGGGTAGTGGAGGCAATTTAGAAAAAATATTCTATTATTTAGATGAAAACCTTGAATCTAAGGGAGTTATTTGTGGGAACTTTATCACACTTAAAAACTTACATCAATTTATAGATCTACTCAATAAGTATAAATATGATGATATAGAAACACAGCTGATTCAAACATCCTATATGGATAAAATAGGATTAATGAAGGGAAATAATCCAATATTTATAATAAAAGGAGTGAAAAGATGATGGTTAGCTTCATAGGTGCTGGACCGGGAAGTGTTGATCTAATAACAGTAAAGGGAAGAAGGTTATTAGAGGAAGCAGATGTTGTCATATATGCAGGAAGTTTAGTGTCAAAAGAGCATCTAAACTTTTGCAAAGAAGGGTGCAAGTTTTATAATAGTGCATCAATGACACTAGAAGAAGTTATAGAAACTATGGAAACATCACTTAAAAATAGTCTTAAGGTAGTTAGGCTCCATACTGGAGACCCTAGTATTTATGGAGCAATAAGAGAGCAAATGGATATGTTGGATAAAAAGAGAATATCCTACGAAGTGGTACCAGGGGTCAGCTCTTTTACAGCTGCTTGCTCTTCTATAAGGAAAGAGTTTACACTACCTGATGTGAGCCAAACCATAATATTAACTAGGATTGAAGGAAGGACTCCTGTTCCTGAGGAGGAGGATCTTGAAAAATTAGCTGCCCACAAGGCATCTATGGCGATATTTTTATCTGTTCAAGAAATGGATAGAGTAGTAGAAAAGCTGATAAAAGGATATGGAAGAGATGATGTGCCCGTTGCAGTAATATATAAGGCTACTTGGGAAGATGAAAAGATAATATTAGGTACTCTAAAGGACATAGAAGAAAAAGTAGAAAATGAGGGAATTAATAAAATGGCTCAAATTTTAGTAGGAGATTTTATTAATGGTGATTATTCAAGATCAAAGCTATATGACCCAACATTTTCTCATGAATATAGGAGTGCTTCTAAATGAAAATAGCATGCTTGTCTTTTACCGAGGAAGGAAAAGCATTGGGAGATAAAATAGTTTGTCTTAGTAATAAAGAACAAAGTAAATATATAGTCCAACATTTTACTAACTCTCAAATTGAAGGTGGATTAAGAAATTTACTGGGCAATGCTTGGGAAGAATATGATGGTTTAATTTTTATTTCGGCCACAGGAATAGCAGTAAGGATGATTGCGCCTTATATAAAGGATAAAACATTAGACCCAGCAGTAGTTGTGGTTGACGATTTAGGCAGGTTTTCTATATCTCTAATATCAGGACATTTAGGAGGCGCCAATGAATTAGCACAGTGGGTAGCCTATAAAATACTGGGAACCCCAGTTATAACAACAGCCTCGGACAATAGAGGAATAGAAGCTATAGATATATTTGCAAAGAAAAACTATTATTACATGGAAGACATGAAATCCATAAAAGATATAACTGCCATGATGGTAAATGGAAAGAGCATCGGATTTTATTCGGAAATGGATAGTGTAATAAACTATAATGATCTTTTAATTGTAGAGGATTTAGAAAATATAAATATTGAAATAGACGGAGTTATAATAGTCACATCAAGCAAAATAGATAACCTACACATACCATACACAATACTTAGACCAAAGAATATAAATATAGGTATAGGATGTAGAAAGGACGTAGAAGGAGAAAGAATAATAGAGGCTGTAAAAGAGACTTTAAATGCTAATAAATTTTCGGAAAAAAGTATTAAAAATATTGGAACCGTCGAAGTGAAAAAAAATGAGGCTGGTATTTTAGATACAGCGCAATACTTCAACAGTCCATTAAAAATTTTTACGATAGAAGAAATAAAAAGTGTTGAAAACAAATTCGATAAGTCACAGTTCGTAAAGGATACCATAGGTGTATATTCAGTTTCTGAGCCATGTGCCTTTTTATTAGGTGGAGAAATGGTATCTAAAAAAAGCAAATATAATGGTATAACCATATCAATTACAAAGGAGAAGGGCAATGGCTAAACTATATGTAGTCGGAATAGGACCAGGCGGAAGAGAGCACATGACCTATAAAGCAGTAGAAGTAATTAAAAAATGCGATGTAATAGTGGGATACACTCCATATATCGAATACTTAGGTGATTTAGTAGAAGGTAAAGAACTATTCTCTACAGGAATGAAGGGAGAAATAGAAAGGTGCAAAGCTGCTATCGAAATTGTTAAGAAAGGAAAAAACACGGCTATAATAAGTACGGGAGATGCAGGTCTTTACGGTATGGCCGGACCTATACTAGAGCTGGCAGAAGGTATAGAAGTTGAAATAGTACCGGGAGTTACAGCAGCGTTCTCAGCAGCAGCTGAACTAGGTGCCCCTATAATGCATGATTATGCTTCTATTAGCTTAAGTGATTTATTAACTCCTTGGGAAGTCATAGAAAATAGAATAGAAAAAGCGGCAGAAGCTGATTTTATAATTACTATATATAACCCAAAGTCCAAGGGGAGAAAATATCATTTAGAAAAAGCCATAGAAAAAATACGTAGCCATAGGCCTGGAAAAACACCAGTAGGAATAGTAAAAAACTCAGGTCGCGGAGAACGAGAAATAACTATAACCACACTAGATGAAATTGATTATGACAAGGTGGACATGCTATGTGTACTGATTATAGGCAATAGCAATACCTATTTAAAAGATGGCCATATAGTGACTCCAAGGGGATACAATATAATATGATTTGGATAATAGGTGGAACTAGTGAGTTTAGGGAGATTATAGATAGAATAAAGGATCTTGATAACTACATAGCAACTATCGCAACAGACGGTGGCAAGGAATTTGTAAATTGTGAAAAGCTCATAGTAGGTAGGATAGATTACTATGAAATGAAGGAATTTGTAGAAAAAAACAAAATATCACTGATAGTAGACCTATCACATCCCTATGCAAAAATAGTATCAGAAAATGCAAGAAAAATATCGAAGGACAAAAATATAGATTATACTCGGTATGTGAGAAATAAAATAGATTTGAAATCAAAAGCTATATATGTTAATAGTTATGAAGAATGCTATAAGTATATATCTAATATTTCAGGCACTATATTTTTTACAACAGGATCTAAAAATATTGGCGACTTTGAAAAAGTACGAGGAAATAACAGATTTATATATAGAATACTTCCAGCAATAGAAAGCATAGAAGAGTGTAGGAAACACGGAATACAATTAAAAGATATTGTTGCAGTCTTGGGGCCATTTTCGAAGGAATATAATAAAATTATGTTTAAAGAATACAAGGCAGACTATGTAGTTACGAAAGATAGCGGAAAACAAGGTGGCACTATAGAGAAGCTAGAAGCATGTGAAGAGCTAGGTATTGTACCAATAATTATAGGAAGAGAATATGAAAAAGGAATTAACGATATAGATTTAATAGAAAAAAGAATTAGAGAAGAGGACAAAAAAATAATGATAAATAAAACCTCAGTCTAACTAGAGTAGCTATTAGTTGTCAAAAGAGAGGTTAAGGAGTGAAATAATGAAGAAACTATACGGGATAGGAACTGGGCCAGGAGATAAAGAGCTCCTAACTTTAAAGGCAGTAAGAGTAATAAAAGAAGCAAGTATAATATTTGCTCCAAATAATAAAGGTAAAAATATTGCATTAGACACGGTTGAAGAGTATTTAGGTGATAAAAAAGTGGTGCTAATAGATTTTCCAATGGGAAAAGTAGAAAGAATTGACTACATAAAGGCAGCGGAAATCATATATAAGGAGATACCCCAAGGAGAATATGGAGCATTTTTAACTATTGGAGATCCAATGATATACAGCACTTTTATATACGTAATGGAAGAACTTGAAAAAACAAATATGGAAGTAGAGATAATATCAGGTATACCATCTTTTGTAGCAGCTGCTGCTAGGACAAAACAACCTCTCACAGTAAAAGGTGATAGTTTCTTATTATGTGATGATTTTAAAGAGGAATTACTAGATAGTGTGGATTCAATCTGTATTTTGAAAACTTTTAAAAATAAAGAGGAAGTATTAGATACTCTTAAAAACAAAAACTTTGATTATAAATATATTAAACGCTGTACCTGGAATGATGAGAAGATATTAACAGATAAAGAAGAAATAATAAAAGATAGTGATTATATTTCTCTTATTTTAGGAAAGAAGAAGTAATACCAGGATTATATGCAGCAGCAAAAAAATAATTATTAGCTTTAGGCTAAAAAATATATGTTGCATTCATTTAGTACTTATGATAAAATATGATCTAACATTTGTTAGGAGGAATCCTGTTATGATTACTATATTAAATACAATAAATTTAAATAAAAATTATTATTACTATTATAGATAAGGTTTGTTGAAATGAAAAAATTCATAGATGCAAACCGGCAAAGTATTTTAAAATACGGTTTGCGTCTATGATGGTATATTGGCAATGCAAAAAACCACGTAGATACGCACTACGTGGTTTTTTGTTTATTATGAATTTTAAACCACGTAGAAAGAAGGTCTATGTGGTTTTCTGTTTTTTATAGATAAAACTGAAAGAGGAGGTAGTAAAATGAAAGTAAATGAAATTAATGAAAGGGAAAGTTTTTCAAGTAAGTTTAGCTTCATACTGTCATGTATAGGCTCGGCAGTAGGTTTAGGAAACATCTGGATGTTTTCTTGGAGGTTAGGTAAATATGGTGGTGCAGCCTTTCTTATACCTTATTTTTTATTCGTGTTTGTACTAGGAACAACAGGACTTATGGGTGAGTTTGCCTTAGGTAGATCTAAAGGTAAGGGTTCTATGGGGGGCATTAAGGAAATACTAGATGATAAAAAAATTGCTGGATCATCTATTATATCGGTAATACCAACCTTAGGAGTATGTGGTATTTTCTTATTTTACAATGTGGTAGTTGGATGGGTTTTAAAGTATTTTTCAATGAGTGTTGTTAGTAACTTTAGAAATATAGATGTAGAGACCTATTTAGATAGCTTTCTAGGAAGTAGCCAAACAATAATTTGGCTTGCGATAGCCGTAACTATAACAACTGTTATACTAACATTTGGGGTGAGCAAGGGTATAGAAAAAGCTAACAATATTATGATGCCAACACTCTTTATAGTGTTTATAATTTTACTAGTAAGATCAGTAACTCTACCAGGAGCATCTGAAGGGATTAAATACTTATTAATACCTAAATGGTCCTACCTGCTAAACCCTACAACTTGGGTAATTGCTTTAGGACAAGCATTCTTTACTGTATCTTTAAATGGAGCAGGTATGGTAGTATATGGTAGCTATATTGATAGAAATCTAGATATACCATCATCCGCAATTAACACGGCATTCTATGATAGTTTATCAGCAATATTAGCTGCATTTATTATAATTCCAGCAGCTTTTGCTTTTGGCTTAGATCCAGCTTCTGGTCCAACGTTGCTATTTATAACCGTTCCAACAATATTTAAGTCTATGGTAGGTGGACATTTATTTGGCGCTATATTTTTTGTTAGTATCATATTTGCCGCCATATCTTCTACTATAAATATGATGGAAGCAACCACCGAAGCCTTTATGTACAAAACTAACTTTAATAGAAGAAAAAGCGTAATTTTTATAGGAATAGTATCTTTTATAATAGCTATTCCATTAGCATTAAATATGGATTTATTTGGAAAATTTTCTGATTTAGTTACTATTTATATAGCTCCTTTCGGAACTGTAATTGCAGCCATAGTTTTCTTTTGGATATATGGTATAGAGAATGCAAGGAAAGAAATAAATATTGGTGCTAAAAAACCATTAGGTAAATGGTTTGAGCCTCTAGCTAAATATGTATTTGTACTGGTATCAGCTGCTGTTATTATTTTAGGAGCTGTATATGGAGGAATAGGTTAGTAGCTAGGTTCATTAGATTAGTTATTTAATAGATGTGTTTTACTTATAATTATTTTCTATGATTAGTGAAATAGTTATAGATATTATCTATTGGTATAGGTTTAACAAAAGTATTACAATTCTTTTGTAGACATAGATAAATTTTTCAGGAGGGAATTGTAATGAAAAAATCTTTAAGTATTTTTTTATCAGTATTAATAATTTTTTCTATAATATTAACTGGATGTACTAAGGAAGCTCCTTCTGGTACAACTGGAGAAGAAACTGGAAATAGAGAAACAGCTAATGAAAGTATTAATACTTTTAGAGCCCAAATGACATTTAATGGGTCATCAACTTTAGCACCTGTAATATCAGCTATTGCAACTGATTTTATTGAAGAATACACTACTTGGGATAAGGTAGATCCAAGTTTTCCAGCAGAAAATATTTCGATTTATGTTTCTGCAGGAGGTTCAGGTGCTGGTGTTAAAGCTGTCTTAGAAGAGACCGCTGACTTTGGTATGTTAGCTAGAGAAATAAAAGACGAAGAAAACCAAAAAATTGGAGATCCAAAAGAATTTAAACTGGGAATAGATGCTTTAACAGTATCAATTAATCCTGAAAATCCTTTACTTAAGATAAAGGATGACTTATCTACAGAAGAAGTTAAGAAAATATTCTCTGGAGAATATAAGTATTGGGATGAAGTTGAAAGTAGTTTACCACATAGAGAAATTGTAGTAGTTATAAGGGACCTAGGTGGTGGAGCCCATGAGGTATTTCAAAAAAGTGTAATGGGAGATACAGAAGTTAGAGAAGATGCTATCCAGGCACCGTCTATGGGAGCTTTAGTTACAAAAGTAATAGAAAATAAAGACGCCATAGGATATGCTTCCTTCGGTATGGTTAATCAAAATATAGGAAAGCTTATTCCGTTAAAGGTTGATGGAGTTGAAGCTACTAAAGAAAATATAGTAAGTGGATCATATAAAATATCTAGACCTCTTATAGCTGTTAAAAAAGGAGAGTTAACACCTGAGCAACAAGCATTTATGGATGTACTTACATCTGAAAAAGGATCTGCAATTATTGAAAAAATGGGCTATGTGCCTGTGAAATAAATTCAGGGGATATTATCCTCTGAATTTTTTTGAGGTGGTATATATGTATAAATTGCTAGATAAAGTCTTTGGAATAGTTATTAAGTTGTTAGCATTGTTCTCATTATTATTGTTAGCATTTATAGTATTATTTATATTTAAAGAGAGTGTAGTGTTTTTTAAGGAAGTACCTGTACTAAATTTTATAACGGGAAGACGGTGGAATCCCCTTAAATCACCTAATGATCTATCTATTTTCAATATAATATTAGGTACATTATATGTATCAGTTGTTGCAATTATTATAGCATTACCGATAGGTGTGGGTAGTGGAATTTTGTTATCCACATATATAAAGGGTAAGTGGAAAATTGTTATAAGAGGAATAATTGATATTTTAGCAGGGATACCATCTGTAGTATATGGCTTTATAGGTCTTTTAGTAATAGTTAAATTTTTTGAAAATACTTTGGATTTTTCTACAGGAGAATCTGTATTGGCTGGGGGTATACTTTTATCAGCTATGGTTTTACCTTACATAATATCTACTTGCCAGGAGACTATGGATAAGGTATATGAAGAACATTCCCTTTCTTCAAAGGCTTTAGGTATATCTAAGACATATATGGTAAGAAAAATTGTAGTTCCAGAAAGTAGAAAGAGTATAATAGCTGCTACTATTTTAGCTCTAGGCAGAGCTATGGGAGAGACAATGGCTGTTATGATGGTGATAGGGAATGCGCCTATTGCTCCAAGACTTTTGGGAAGAGCTCAGACGATACCTTCTTTAATTGCCCTTGAAATGGGTATGGCAGAAGTAGGAAGCTTGCATTATCATGCTCTATTTGCTTCAGGTCTAGTACTTATGATTATGCTTTTAATTATCAATATAATTCTTTATTATATTAAAAAGGGAATTGGTATATAGAATAAAAGAGGATGATATTATGTTAGAAAATATAAAAAGTGCATTGTTTAAAATATGGATTACACTAAGTGGAGTAATAGTGTTTTTTTCAACCTCATTTATATTTGCATATATAATTAAAAATGGGTTTAAATCTGTAAATCTTGAATTTATATTTGGCAGTCCCCAGGGAATACCCTTAGGTTCTGAGGGAGGAATTTTTCCAGCAATTGTAGGTAGCTTATTTTTAATGATTATTGCTTGTATATTTGCATCTTTGTTAGCAATTTCAACATCTATATATGTAGTTTATTATTGTAAATCCCTTAAAATCGAAAACATAGTTCATGTTATAGTTCAGTGCATGGCTGGTGTACCTTCAATAGTTTTAGGTCTTTTTGGGTATACGCTTTTAGTAGTTAATTTAAAATTAGGAAGATCTCTTTTATCCGCTGGGTTAACTTTGGGGATTATGATTTTTCCATTTATACAAGTTAGAGTTGAGAAAATTTTCAGGGAAATTAGTAGCTCTATAATTAACTCATCCTATGCCTTAGGAATATCTAAGTCCTATACATTTTTTAAATTAATACTTCCTATATGTAAGTCAGAAATAGTTTCTGCGATAACTTTAGCAGGCGGATTTGCAATGGGAGCTGCGGCCCCTATAATACTTACTGGGGCAGTAATCTTTGCTCCAATACCTAAATCCTTATCCTCGCCTGTAATGGCACTGCCTTTTCATTTATATATACTTACTGGAGAAGGTATTTCTCTTGAAAAATCCTATGCAACGACTTTAGTACTTATAGGACTACTTTTTATAATAAATATAATTTCAATAGCCCTAACTTTTATACGAAAAGGAGTTAGATAGATGAATATTATTGAATTAGCAAATTTAAGTGCATATTATGGAGATAAAAAGGTTTTAAATAATATAAATATGAAAATAGCAAAGAATAAAATAACTGCTATTATTGGACCATCTGGTTGCGGAAAATCAACTTTACTAGCAGTTCTAAATAGAATGTTGGAGGAGAATGGTGGAGCAATTGAGGGTAAAGTTTTCTTTGATGATAAGGATATTTTAAATTATCCTAAGGATGAACTAAGAAAAAGAATAGGGATAGTTTTTCAAAAACCTAGCCCGTTCCCCATGTCAATATACAAAAACCTTACCTATGCCCCATTATATTACGGAGTAAGAGATAAAAAAATATTAAATCAGATGGTTGATGATAAATTAAAGATTTCAGGACTTTATAAGGAAGTAAAGGATAATCTTAAAATGTCTGCACTAAAGCTTTCTGGTGGACAACAACAGAGGTTATGTATTGCAAGAGCTCTTACAGTAGAGCCGGATATATTATTAATGGATGAGCCTTGTTCAGCCCTAGATGTAAAGAATACTGCTAATATAGAAGATATGTTAGTAAATTTATTAGACAATTATACTATAGTAATAGTTACTCATAACCTTTCACAGGCAAAAAGAATTTCGGACTATACAGCCTTTATACTGGATGGAGAAATTGTTGAGTATGGTGAGACAAATAAAGTGTTTAATAATCCTAAGGATAAAAGAACTAAGGAATATATAGAAGGGATATATGGTTAATAATAGGAGGTGGACTATGCTAATATATGATATCCCAGGTATGGGAAAAATAAAAATAGAAAATATAGTTTTTGACTATAATGGAACTATAGCTGTTGATGGAAAATTGTTAGATGAAGTTAAAAATTTTTTAATTAAACTCAAAGACCTGGCAAAAGTATATGTACTTACCGCCGATACCTATGGAACTGTTGAAGCAGAATGCTGTAAGTTAGGAATAAATATAAAGACCTTTCCAAAGGAAGATGCCAGTTATTTTAAAAAAGAAATAGTAGAGGAGCTTGGTTGTAAAAATACTATTTGTATTGGAAATGGTTTTAATGATATAGAAATGTTTAAAATATGTGGTATATCTATAGCTATTGTTGGAGAAGAGGGGTGCAGTGGTAAACTTTTAGCTAATTCTGATATAGTAGTTAAATCTATAGAAGATGCAGTTCATATTATATTAAATGAAAATAGAATGAAGGCTACATTAAGAACTTGATTGAGTCACACTATATTAGTTGTGGCTCTTTTTTCTTTAGGGATGTACTCTAATTTAAAAATTTAAAAGAATTGTGATTAAGTGATATAATTAAGTAAATGGAAAATATCTGATTTAAAATAATAGAAGGAATAAGTAACTTTAAAAGGAGAAAAAAGATGGATGTTTACAATGTACTAAAAACCTATTTTGGATATGAAAAATTTAGAATGGGCCAAGAAAAATTAGTTGATAGTATAGTTAATGGCAATGATGCCTTAGGTATAATGCCTACTGGTGGAGGAAAATCCCTTTGCTATCAGTTGCCAGCCATAATCTTAGAAGGAATAACAATAGTAATTTCACCATTAATAGCCCTTATGAAAGATCAGGTGGATTCATTAAAGGAAATGGGTGTACCAGGAGCTTATATTAATAGTACAATGGAACAAAATGAACTTATTACAAGAATTAATGAGATAAGAGAGAACAGATATAAAATATTATATGTTGCTCCAGAACGACTAAATACAAGTTATTTTAAAGATTTAATTAAAGACATAAAGGTTTCATTTGTAGCAATAGATGAGGCCCATTGTATAAGTCAATGGGGACATGATTTTAGACCTAGTTACCTTGAAATACCTAAATTTATTGACTCATTAAATACTAGACCCGTAGTAGGAGCATTTACTGCAACTGCTACAAAAGAAATAGTACATGAAATAAAGCATCTAATTAATTTAAATAACCCAGTAGAATCAATAATAGGTTTTGATAGACCAAATCTATTTTATGAGGTAATAAAAACTAGCAACAAATTTTCTTATTTAGTTGAATATCTAAATTCTAACTTTCAAGAAGATGCTGGAATAATATATTGCGCTACAAGAAAAACAGTAGAATCTTTAGTGAAAAAATTAGGTGATCAAGGTTTTTCTGTTATTGGATATCATGGAGGGATGGATTCTGACGAACGGCAACAAAATCAAGATGATTTCATATTTAATCGGGCTAGAATAATTGTAGCAACTAATGCCTTTGGCATGGGAATAGATAAGCCAGATGTAAGATTTGTTCTTCATTATAACATGCCTAAAAACATGGAGGCGTACTATCAAGAGGCTGGTAGAGCTGGAAGGGATGGAGAAAAAAGCAATTGTATTTTATTATATTCACCCTCAGATGTTGTTAAGCAAAAACTTATAATACAAAATGAAAATCTAACACACGAACGGGAAGAATTAATATATAAGAATTTACAATACTTAGTTGATTATTGCCACACCAATGATTGCCTGAGAAATAGTATATTAACATATTTTGGAGAAGTAATAGAAAATAGCAAATGTAATAATTGTGGTAATTGTTTAGATCAATCTGAAATGGTGGATATTACAGAGGAATCACAGAAAATTTTATCTTGTATTTATAGAACTAATCAAAGATTTGGGCTGACTACTGTTATTCAAGTTTTAAGAGGATCGAAGAATAAAAAATTGATACAATTTGAACTATATAAAGTTTCTACTTATGGAATAATGGCTGATTATAGTGAAATTGCAGTTAGAGAGATTACAATGACTCTTGTTTCTAAAGGGTATATACATATAACTGCAGATAAATTTCCTATACTAAAGTTAACTTCAAAAGCTAAGGAAGTACTAAGAAACGAAGTGAAAGTTTATCACAAAAAACATTTAATTGAGAGAAAAGGACAAATAAGTAAAAGAGAAGAGTCTAAGAAAAAAGATGTAAATGAGAATTATGATGCAAACTTGTTTACAGAACTTAAAGAATTAAGATATTCTATTGCCAAGGAAAGGAATATACCTCCTTTTATGATATTCCATGATTCAACCTTAAAAGGAATGGCCGCACATCTTCCTAAAGATAAAGAGGAATTGTTAACAATAAGTGGAGTAGGTCTAAAAAAATATGAGAGCTATGGAGAAGCCTTTATAAGCGTAATTGAGGATTATTGTGGAAAAAAATAAGTTTAATAAGAACGCTATATATAAGGTTAGAAGGAGAAAGCAATGATTGATTCAAGAATTAATACTTTTATTACAGTAGCTAAAACTAAAAATTTTACAAGAGCCGCCGAAATTTTAAATTTAACTCAACCAGGAGTCTATCAACAAATTCAATATTTGGAAAACTATTATGAAGTAAAATTTATAAAGAAAGAAGGAAGGGCATTAAAACTTACAGAGGAAGGAGAATATTTTTTACAATATGCTAGGGAAATAGTAAATATATCAGCAGAGATGGAGCGGAATCTAAGAAATGGTGCACCTACTATTAAAAGACATAACCTAGCAGCTACTATGACTATTGGTGGATATGTAATCCCTTCTATTTTAGGAGACTATAAAAAGGATAATCCTAATATAAATATAGCGCTATCAGTAAATAATACTAATATAATCTTAAAAAAGATAATTGATAGGGAGGTTGAATTAGCTTTAATAGAAGGGCCTTTTGATAAAATAAAGTTTAAGTATAAAAAATTTAAAGATGACGAGCTTGTTTTAGCAGTTTCATCAGAGCATGATTTTGCAAAGAGAGAATCAGTTAATCTTAATGAAGTTTTAATAGGGAATCTATTACTTAGAGAGCCTGGTTCAGGTACAAGGGAGATATTTGAAGGTGAACTAATAAGTCACGGCTATAGTACAGATACAATTAGTGGATGTATGGAAGTTGGCAGTATTAGTGCAATTGTTTCTCTTGTTAAAGCTAATGTGGGCTATACAATTATCTCTAAAGAAGCAATAAAAAAAGAAATAAGTGAAGGACCTATAGTAATTGTTCCTATAGACAATTTTAAAATGTATAGAGATTTTAATTTTGTATATTTATATGAAAAAGAAATTGATTTTATAGATAATTTTATTGAATTTTGCTGTAATTATGATGGACTTAAATAATAAGGACCATATTAGGTTATTAACCTAATATGGTCCTTATTAAAATTCAATATCACAATTGCACTTTAGCGGTTTTAGTTTTCCTATAAAGCAAAAATGCTAATAATAAAGTTAAGGCCTCACTTAATATAATGCTTAACCAAATACCTATTGTTCCCATAAATACAGGTAAAGCTATAAGAAAGAATACTGTTAATATAATACTTCTATGAATAAATTCAACTAAATTTGTAATATACATTATTAAAAAAAGTTCTATATAACGTTTACAATTAATAAAACTAGTGTATAATAAAAGCGAATAATAAATTCATTTTTATTGGAGGAGTATATGGCTCAATATAAAAAAGATAAAATAAAAGAGGATATTGATACTGCGGCATTGATTGTTTTTTCAGAAAAAGGATATAAGGGCACTAAGATTTCTGATATTGCCAAAAAAGCTAATATATCGGTTGGAAATATATATAGATATTATAAAAGCAAAGATGAGATATTCATTTCTATTGTGCCTGAAAGTTTTTTAATATCGGTAAAGGATTTATTGCTTAATAAGATTTTTGTATTTAAAGAAAAAAAACTACAATACATTGGAGAGTCAGATGAATTTTTATTGATAAATGATGAATTTATAAAGTTTATTGTGGAAAACCGCGAACGTATATTGATTGTATTTCATAATAACAAAGGCACAAAATATGAATATATAAAACTAGAGCTTATTAATTTTCTTATTAAAGCTGTGTTAAATAATTATACAATAAAATATGGTCAACTTTTAAATAAAAATAAAATTGAGTTTGTAATAAAGACTATTTATGAAAATCTCATTAATATGACCCTTAATATACTGCAAGAGGCAAAAACAATTGAAGAAGTTAAGGGTTATTTAGAAGTTATTAATTCATATCATATGTTTGGTGTTGCAAACTTGTTTGAATAGTTTACTAAAGGTCGTAAAGTTAAATATAAGGGAGTGAATAATTCTATGGATAATTATTATGAAGCCTTTGAGGAAGAAACGGAATACTTAAACAGTACATTGAGATTTATAAAAAATGAGCTGAATAAGGAACTCGAAACTCTTATGAATAGAAAGAATGAGCTTTTAAAAAGCAGAAGAGAAATGTATGAAAATACTGTCCATTTTTCGACTGATTTTGAAAGACTAACAGAGATAAGTCAATATCTTTCAGTGCTTAACAGCCAGACATCAAGCTATGGAAGTACAATGAAACAAATAGAAAAGTATGAAAAAATGTTGACATCTCCTTATTTTGGAAGATTTGATTTTGTTGAAGGTGACTCAGAAGAAAAGGAAAAGATATATATAGGACTTCATAACATCATAGATTCCCAAACCTGTGATATTTTAGTATACGATTGGCGTGCACCGATATCTAGCATATTTTATAATTATGAATTAGGAAATGCTTCTTATAGATCACCGAATGGCTCTATAGAAGGTAATGTGTTATTGAAGAGACAGTATAAGATTGAAAGAGGTCATCTTGAGTATTTTTTTGATTGTAACATAACAATTAACGATGAAATACTTCACAATATGCTATGCCGCAATTCATCTACTAAGATGCAAAATATAATCGAGACCATTCAAAAAGAACAGGATATGGTTATTCGGGATACTGATAATGAACTGTTGATTGTTCAAGGTGTTGCTGGAAGTGGTAAAACCTCAATTGCTCTACATCGAATTGCTTTCTTACTGTACCATGGAATGAATTCAAAGTTGTATTCTAATAATATAATAATTATTTCTCCAAATAATATTTTTAGCGAATATATTTCCGGTGTTTTGCCTGAACTAGGGGAAGAAAATGTACAGCAGATCACATTTGACGAAATAGCTGCTAAACTATTAGAAGAGAGAATAAAAATAGAAAAAAGAAATGAACAGCTAGAAAACTTAATTACTGATAAAAAGCAGGAAAAATTATGTGCTAGAAAAAGTAGTATTATGTTTAAAGGCTCAAGGACATTTAGTAAAATTTTAAATAGACTGATAAAGTATTATATAAGAAACATGATTGAATTTGAAGATGTATATTATGATGGAAAAATAATTGAAACTAAAGAATTGCTTAAAAATCAATTTCTTAATGATAAAACTGGATTACCTATGGCAAGAAACTTGAAAAGAATTGAAAATATATTATTTCATAAAATTCACCCACTACGAAAAGAAAGAATTAAAAGGATTGAAGAATTTGTTCAAAAAATTGATGGCCATGAATTTGAAGTAAAATCTTTTAGTAGGCTTATTTCCATAAAGGAATCGACTAAATTATTAAAGAATATTAGAAAATTTACAGAAATTGATTATTTACATATGTACAGTGTGTTATTTAATAAGACAGGGCTTTTTTCAAAGTTGGCACAGGGGTTAGAACTGCCTGAGGATATTGAGCAGGTTATAGAAATAACTAAAAACAATTTAGAAAGGGGTTATTTGTGTTTCGAAGACTGTGCTCCCCTTTTATTTATTAGATTAAAAATTGAAGGAAATGATATGTTTTCAGAAATTAAGCAGGTTGTTATTGATGAGGCGCAGGACTATTCCCCTATGCAGTATGAAGTTCTTAATTTACTATTTAAGGAAGGGAAATTTACTGTTTTGGGAGATATTCACCAGTCGATTGATAAAGATGTTAACTTATCAATATATGATACTATTGATGAAATCTTTAATAAAAGAAAATCAGTAAAATTATTTCTTCATAGGAGCTATCGGTCCTCCTATGAAATTAGTAATTTTTCGCAAAAAATATTAAATATTCAACAGAATTGTATTAGCCTTGAAAGGCATGGAGTAAAACCTTTTATCAAATATAATAAGAATCTAGTAGATATGGATGATACTATTGTAAAAAATATAAAGGAACTTATTAAGGAAGGATATGAATCTATAGCAGTTATTTGTAAAACGGCTGAAGAGTCCAAAGAAGTGTATATGAGGTTAAAAAAGCTAGTACATATTAAGTTGATAGATTTGAAAGATGATGAGATAGCTACGGGAGTCATTGTTATACCAACATATATGGCAAAGGGTTTAGAATTTGATGCTGTTATAGTTTATAATGTGTCCCATGATAATTATTTTACCGAGCTAGATAGAAAATTATTGTATGTAGCCTGTACTAGAGCATTACATAGGTTAGGACTTTATTATGCAAGAGAAAAGAGTCTGCTTATACCTGATTTTCATAATTAAAGCTAAACCTATATTA
Organism: Alkaliphilus sp. B6464; assembly: GCF_018141165.1. Taxonomy (NCBI): domain Bacteria; kingdom Bacillati; phylum Bacillota; class Clostridia; order Peptostreptococcales; family Natronincolaceae; genus Alkaliphilus; species Alkaliphilus sp. B6464. The sequence goes on along the minus strand of NZ_CP058557.1, from coordinate 3,194,789 downwards.
TATATTACAAAGAATCTTCGACTTTTAATTCAAGAGCATAAATATTTGGGTATTAAAGGCGAGAATCTTTCAAGTTTTCCAAAGCATAAAGGATTCACAAGGTGATTTCATATATCATAATATAAATAGATAAAAGAAAAAATGAGGTGAATATTATGAATGAGTATAATTGTCTTAAAATCGGAATGAAAGCTCCAGACTTTACAGCACAAACCACCTTCGGTCAAATAACACTTTCGGATCTAAAAGGTAAATGGGTAGTGCTTTTTTCACATCCTGGGGACTTTACACCTGTGTGTACCACTGAATTTATTGCTTTGGCAAGGCACAATTGTTATTTTGTACAGAGAAATGCACAATTATTAGGATTAAGCGTAGATAGTAATCCATCCCATTTAGCTTGGGTCTATAATATTTATCAAAATACTGGGATACAAATTCCTTTTCCTGTAATAGCAGATAGTAATGGAAGAGTAGCAAAAACTTATGGTATGTTTCCAGCTGATGCAAGTACTACACAGACTGTGAGAAATGTGTTTTTTATTGATGATAAGCAAGTAATTAGAGCAATTCTTGTGTATCCTCTTACAAATGGAAGAAATATACCGGAACTAATTCGTATTCTAGATGCCCTACAAACTACAGATAAGGAAAAGGTGGCAACACCTGCGGATTGGATGCCAGGTCAGCCTGTAATTGTACCTGCTCCACAGACCTATGATGAATTATTGAGAAGAAAAACTGGAGAAGAAGGTCTTTGTTGTATAGACTGGTATTTATGTTATAAGAATATTAAATAGAAAAGAAGTCGTATTTTTACGGCTTCTTTTCTATGCAATTTTTAATTAACATAATATATATGGAAGAAAATACTGCTTCTTTTTTCTAATATGAAAATTCTTGATTTTTATGTATAATAGAAGTAAAGAAGAACTGTTCTATCAAAGGAGGTGGTAGTTCGATGACATCTAGCAGAATTGAAGAGTTAAAACGTCAGCGACAAGCGGAAATACATCCTAAAAAAAGCCAGTTGCCTTATTTCTTTTTCGTTGCTTTTATTTCCTTTATTATTTGCTGTTACTTTTTTAATACAAATACAACATATAGTATAGTTTGGACTATAGGTATTTTAATAGGAATTACTATGCAACGATCGAGATTTTGTTTTGCAGCAAGTTTTCGGGATCCAATTATGGTTGGGACTACATCCCTCTTTAGAGCTGTAATTATTGGATTAATGATATCTACAATAGGATTTAGTATATTTCAATATATAACAATTGGTGATGTACAAAATTATTCTATAGCTGATGTACCAGGACAAATTTATCCCGTAGGTTTTCATACGATACTTGGTGCCATTTTATTTGGAATAGGTATGGTTATAGCTGGGGGTTGTGCCTCTGGAACATTGATTAGAATTGGTGAAGGCTATATTATGCAAGTAGTTGTTCTAATAGGATTTGTTGTAGGAGCTACATTAGGAGGTAGCCATTTTGAGTTTTGGGACAAACTATTTATTTCATCGTCAAAAACGATATATATACCTAAATATATAGGATTTATACCAGCACTTATAATTCAAATAGCAGTTTTAACTATACTATATTGGTTAGCTATCTGGTATGACAAGCAAAATAACATTATGGCAGATTTATAGGAGGGATTTTTATGGCAGAATATAAATTAGATTGTATGTTTGAAGCATGTCCTATCCCATTGTTAAAAGCATTAAAGCAATTAAATACTATGCAAGTAGGAGATCTATTGATTATGCAAACAGACCATAACTGCTCTATTACTAATGTGGTTGAATGGACTAAAAAACAAGGACATTATATTGATTATATTGAGATTGGCGAAGGAGAATGGGAAATTTATATTGAAAAGGCTAAATAGTAGGAGGGATCAGATTGAATTTAAAAGATAAACTATTTAAGAAGCCTTGGCCTTACTGGGTGGGAGGAATCATTTTAGCACTTTTAAATATACTTTTATTATTTACCACTGGATCGGCATGGAAAATTAGCACATCACTTTTGTATATTGGTTCGGCAATTTTAGATAAGTTAGGTATAAATACTAATGATTGGTATTATTTTAATGTTTATACTAATCAATTAAAACCTGGGGATACGTACTTAAATAACAGGTTAATAGTTATGGCTGTTGCTATTATTTTAGGATCTTTACTATCTGTATTATTTGTATCCGAGTTTAAGTTTAAAAAAATAAAAAATAAAAAACAATTAGTAGTAGCTCTTATAGGTGGTATTCTTATGGGATATGGATCTAGGTTAAGCTTTGGGTGTAATGTAGGCGCATATTTTAGCGCTATACCATCTTTTTCAGTCCATGGATGGGTTTTTGGAGCATTTATGTTTGTAGGTGCATGGATTGGAAGTAAAATATTATTTAAATATATTTTATAATAATTAAAGTAGCTATCTAAATATTTAGATAGCTACTTTAAATCAACCCTAACAAAACCCCCGTTTAGATGATTTTATAAATTTAATAAATTCTTTTTCGTGAATAGTTAAACTATGGTCTTCTCTATATGCAATAAAAAATTCGCTAAATATATCTAAACCTTCTATTCTAATTTCTTTCAAATGACCGTCTCTTAACTCACGCTTTATTGATAGCTCTGGAATAAAAGATATTCCTTTTCCTGACAAAACAGAGGTTTTAATTGCCTCCATTGAGTTTAATTCGTATATGATATTTAGATTTTCAATTTTAATATCATGTGGAACTAGTGCATTTTTAATAGTTTGATGGGTTCCTGAGCCGCTTTCTCTAAAGATTAATGGAAGCTTTTTAAATTCATCTAAAGTAATAGTATCCTTCATGAGAGGCAATGAAGTTACAAGCAGTAGACGATCCGAAGTGATTTTTTCGGTCTTGATATTTGCTACATTTACATTTCCATGTATAATACCAATATTAATAGTACGATCTAATAAATTTTTAATAACATCATTGGTATTACTTATCTCAAAGTTAATATCAACATCTCCAAAGTCTTGCTTATAAATATAAATGCTACAAGGCAAAGCATATTCTCCTACGGCTTTGCAAGATCCTATTAATAGTTCTTTTTTATTAGATTTTAAATTTTTCAAATCCCGTTCTATATTATCCTGCATAGAAAGAATAGTATTTGCATAGTCAAAAACAACTGTTCCTGCTTCTGTTAATTCTACTCCTCTATTACTTCTAGTTAGTAATGTCACTTCTAAATCTTTTTCTAAAGATTGTATTTGCATGCTTAAGCCAGGCTGTGTTAGATGAAGTTCTTTAGCAGCTTTTGAAATGCTGTTTAACCTTACTGTTACATAGAAGGCTTTTAAATATTGTAAGTTCATAATGTAGCGATGTCTCCTTCCTTAAAGAAATAAGCCTATTAATAATCTATATCATTTAAACTTTAAATAGAATATTTGTTAACTATTTAATATATCTATGTCTTTATTATACCATGAAGTAAAAAAAATAGTAGTGATTACATTTCAATTTAGTAAAAAAGGGTTAAATAAAAAACAATGATAAGCTATATTTATATTGCATAATTAAGTCTTATTATATTAATTGTGAAACTTGTACTATAATATTTAGTATAGAGATGTTAAAAAAGTGACATAGTTTGTTTTATTTGTAACTTATATTTTGCCTTAATATTGATATTATAAATATTTTGTAAGGAGGACTAATTATGGGAAATACTGAAAAGAAACAAATCACAAGAAAAGATTTTATTAAAGGAATTGGAGTTTCTGTAGCTGGAGTAGCTATGGCTGGAGGTGTAGGTGGATTACTTACTGCCTGTACAAGTGCTGGAACAGCATCTGTAGATACAACTGGATCTACAGAAAAGCCACAGTGGCCATTTAAGTATGTAAAGTTAGATCCAGCAAAAGTTGAAGAAAGAGCATACAATGCATATAAAGAAAAAGGTGGCTGAGGTGTCGGAGTAGCCGAAGGGTTCTTCGGCACATTAGCAGATGAAGTAGGATATCCTTTTAATCAAATCCCAACAGAAGCATTTACTAGTGCAGCTGGAGGATACGGTGCTGCAACACTGTGCGGATCATTAGGGGTAGCTGCAGCATGTCTTGGTACAGTAACAGATGTAGATACACAAAAGAAAATAGTATCAGAACTATTTAAATGGTATAAAAAACGTGATTTCCCACAATACCAACCAGAGAATTTAGGTTTAAAACATACGGTTGCAGAATCAATATTATGTGAAGACTCTGTAGGTAAGTTCATGAAAGAACAAGGAGTAGCATACGGGGATCCAGAAAGAAAGAGCCGTTGTGCAGGAGTAGCAGCTGAAGTTACACGTAAAATGGTAGAACTTCTTAATGAAGAATTAGCTTAATTAATAATATAAACAAACAATAAAGATGAAGGGAAATACCTTCATCTTTATTGTTTTACTTATAAAAAAACTATAAATTTTCATATTATAATATATTTTGTCGATTAATAATAAAAAAATACAGGAGGAATTTTTGGAATTTTCTATAATATATTATAGAGAACAATTAGAGAATGTCATAATAATAAGATTTGTTGTATCACTACTTTGAAATGGAGGTACGGGGATGAATAACCTAAATTACTGTGTTGAGTGCAGAAGAATCTCTTATTTTAATGGAACATGTAGTTACTGCCAATCAAATGACATTAAAGATATTGACAGAAAGGCACCTGTTAATGTTATTGGAACAAAAATTAAAGGTAGAGTAATGAATGCAAAGGATGGAATGGTTGATATTTTATGTACTGGAGAAGGTAACATAAAATCTATTAGACAGTTTGAAGCTGAAAACCTTAGAAAAATTCTATAATATTAAAAAGATTACTTTAAAAGACTTTAGGTTAAACCTAGAGTCTTTTAATTTTATTTATTACTAAAATAAACTGCATATTAATTAACAAATAAATCACATTGTTTTTTATATAATCATTGATTAAAATTACAAATATAGATTTTCAAATGATTACCTAGAACGTAGATAAATAAACAATCACATGCTGAAAAATCTTTAACAAATAGATTGGCAATAAAAAATATTTATATTGTATAAGTATAACTTATCACTAAAATTAGGCTGTTAATGTTAATATATTAACAAGAGGAATATTCTATAGGAATATTGAGTTTAATAGAAAAAATAAATAGTAAAGAGATTATTTAGGAGGGACAATCATGGCGATGAATGAAAAAAAACAAATTACAAGAAAAGACTTTATTAAAGGGGTTGGAGTTTCAGTAGCTGGAGTAGCTATGGCAGGAGGTGTAGGTGGACTACTTACTGCCTGTACAAATCCTGGATCAGCATCAGTAGATTCATCTGGTTCTAAAGAAAAACCACAATGGCCGTTTAAGTATAAAAAATTAGATCCAGAAAAGGTAGCAGAAAGAGCATTTAAGGGATATAAAGAAAAAGGTGGCTGAGGTGTTGGTGTAGCTGAAGGGTTCTTCGGCATGTTAGCAGACGAAGTAGGATATCCATTTAATCAAATTCCGCCAGAAGGATTTACTAATGCAGCTGGCGGTTATGGTGCGGCAACACTTTGTGGATCATTAGGGGTTGCAGCATCTTGTATTGGTATGGTAACAGATGTAGATACACAAAAGAAAATAGTAGGCGAACTATTTAAATGGTACAAGGGTTTTGAATTCCCTGAGTATCAGCCAGAAAATTTAGATTTAAAACATACAATTGCAGAATCAGTATTATGCGATGATTCTGTAGGTAAGTTCATGAAGGAACAAGGGGTAGCATATGGAGATCCAGAAAGAAAGAGTCGTTGCGCAGGGGTAACAGCTGACGTTTCACGTAAAATGGTAGAACTTCTTAATGAGGCTCTAGCATAAAAAATATTGATATATAATAAAAAGATGAGGAAAATATCTTCATCTTTTTTTATATTTGACTATTTTAAAATATAAAATAGAGATTATCTGTTATAAATGACTATATAGAAGAGAATAAATATAATATAATATTGTTTTATGTTAAAATAATATAGTGTTAATATATTTTAAGTAAAGAATAACCATACAATGAATTTTGTTGTATAAATATATAATTGTGATTTTGAAAGGATTGTAAATATGAATAAAAAATTAGTATTAGCAGAAAAACCTTCGGTAGGAAGAGATTTAGCTAGAGTTTTAAATTGCAATAAAAAAGGAAATGGATACTTTGAAGGACAAGAGTATATTGTAACATGGGCTCTAGGTCATTTAGTAACATTAGCAGATCCTGAGAGTTATAATGATAAATACAAGTCCTGGAGAATAGAAGATCTACCTATGCTACCTTCAGATTTAAAACTTGTAGTCATAAAAAAGACTGGCAAGCAGTTTAATATTGTAAAGGATCAAATGCATAGACGGGATGTTGGAGAGATTATAATTGCTACGGATGCCGGTCGTGAAGGTGAATTAGTTGCGAGATGGATTATTGATAAAGCTAGAGTAAATAAACCAATTAAACGTCTTTGGATCTCATCAGTTACAGATAAAGCTATTAAAGATGGTTTTAAAGGCATAAAAAATGGTAAGGATTATGAAAAGCTTTATTTATCTGCCGTTGCCAGAGCAGAGGTAGACTGGATTGTAGGTATTAATGCTACTCGTGCACTAACATGCAAATATAATGCACAACTTTCCTGTGGGAGGGTGCAAACACCAACTCTTGCAATAATCGCACAAAGAGAAGAGGAGATTAAAAACTTTATTCCTAAAACTTTCTATGGAATACAAGCTATTAGTAGTAGTAATTTAAAGTTAACATGGCAGGATAGTAGAACAAAGGATATTAAAACCTTTGATAGAGAGAAAGCTACTAAAGTACTTAATTCTATAAAAAATAAAAATGCCAATGTAGTAGACATAGATAAAAAGTATAAAAGAAGTTATTCTCCAAAACTATATGATTTAACAGAGCTTCAAAGAGATGCTAATAAAATATTTGGCTATTCTGCAAAGGAAACCCTTTCCATTATGCAGAGACTTTACGAAAGCCATAAGGTTTTAACCTATCCTAGAACAGATTCAAGATATATTTCTTCGGATATAGTAAGCACATTAAATGATAGACTTAAGGCTTGTGGAATAGGACCTTATAAAACATTGGCATATAAAGTTTTGCAAAATCCAATAAAGGGAAATAAGTCCTTTGTAGATGATAGTCAAGTTTCAGACCACCATGCTATTATTCCAACAGAGCAGTTTGTTCAGCTAAGTGCTCTAAATGATAGAGAAAGAAAAATATATGATCTTGTTATAAAACGATTTTTAGCTGTTCTATATCCTCCTTTTGAATATGAGGAGACTTCTATTAAATCTAAAATTGGAGAAGAAATTTTTATAGCAAAGGGCAAAGTAGTTATTAGCCAAGGCTGGAAAGAGGTTTATGAAAATAATTTTGAAGATGAGGACGCAGCTGATGGTGTTTCAGAGCAACTACTACCTAGTATGAACAAGGGAGATATTTTAAAAATATCCTCTACTACTCAAACAACAGGACAGACAAAACCACCGGCACCTTTTAATGAAGGAACTCTACTTTCAGCTATGGAAAATCCGACTAAATATATGCAAGATGCAGATAAAGATTTAATTAAAACAATAGGAGAGACTGGAGGGCTAGGGACTGTAGCCACTAGGGCGGATATTATTGAAAAGCTGTTCAGTAGCTTTCTATTAGAAAAAAGAGGAAAAGACATATTAATAACTTCAAAGGGAAAGCAACTATTAGAATTAGTTCCTGAGGATCTTAAATCTCCTGCATTAACTGCAGAGTGGGAACAAAAACTAAGTGCTATTTCAAAGGGGCAACTTAATAAAGATAGCTTTGTTAACGAAATGAAAAACTATACAAAGGTAGTTGTAAATGAGATTAAAAATAGTGATGAAACATTTAAGCATGATAATTTAACAAGAAATAAGTGCCCAGAGTGCGGAAAGTATATGCTTGAGGTTAATGGTAAAAGAGGTAAAATGCTAGTTTGCCAAAGTAGAGAATGTGGCTACAGAAAAGGTATTACACAAAATACCAATGCAAGATGTCCTAACTGCCACAAAAAGCTAGAACTTCGTGGTGAGGGTGAAGGACAAATATTTGCATGTAGTTGTGGACATAGGGAAAAACTTTCTACATTTAAGGAACGAAAGAAAAAAGAAGGTAGTAAAGTGTCTAAAAAAGAAGTAGCCAAATATATGAGGGAGCAACAAAAAGATAGTGACAAATTTACTAATACTGCTCTTGCAGATGCTCTTTCTAAATTGAAACTTTAATGATTGTTAGCAACTTTCTTATTTCATAACAGATAGAAAGGTAACGGTAAGAAAATAATAGACAAAAACACTTCTGTAGATTATTATAGAATATTATTATTGAATGTAGTGTTAAAAATTTTTAAAGGGGCAAGGAGGGTAAATATTGTTTAACTTAGATACATGAGTAGGCTATATGACAGATAATTCTAGTAAAGTTATCTGTGATGCCTTCAGTGAGAGGGTAATGAGGTTAGGTGTAACTAGGGTACAGTGGATTGCCCTGTATTATTTAGGTAAAGAAGAAGTTATTAGCCAAAAAGAACTTGCAGAAAAGATGAATATAAAAGAATCATCTGTAGCTCGTTTACTTGATCGTATGGAAAGAGATGGATTAGTAGAGAGAGTTAAAAATGAAAACGATAAGAGAGTAACAAATGTAAGGCTTACAGATAAAGGAAAACAGTATAGAATTAAATTATTACCAGAGGGTGAAGAATTTGAAAAATTACTGTATAAAAATATATCCGATGAAGAAATGAAAATTTTTACAACGGTTCTATCAAAAATGGTTAGTAACATAAATGAGAATATTAATAATAAAAAGTGCACACATAGTTTGTAAAATGTGTGTATTTTTTTATGCATATAGGAAAAAATATATACAATTAAAAAGTGATAAAAAACGACAAATTTTTATCAAAAAGATATTGACAATTTTTAAACACTTGCTATACTAATAATTAGCATGACAAGTAATTTAACAAGGAGGAGAATAAAATGGCAAGAGACGTAAGACAAATGTTACAGGATTTTAGTGGAGGATTAGAGGAACTAGCGAATACTAATGGGGCTCAAGTTGAAGCTTTTATGAATTTATTAGGGGCAGCTTATGAACCAGATGCATTAGATTTAAAAACAAAGGAGCTAATTAGTATAGGAGTTGCTATTTATAACCGTTGTGAATATTGTATTGTTTTCCATACCTACAATGCACTACAAGCGGGAGCTACAAGAAAAGAAATTATTGAGGCGGCGATGGTAGCAGTAGCCTTTGGTGGAGGACCTTCCATGGCTTATAGTGTTACATTATTAAAAGATTCAATTGATGAGTTTGAAAAAGATTTCCAATAAATAGATAAGAGAGGACAGTTACCTGTCTTCTCTTTATATGTTTTTAAAGTTGATAGGAGGGCTATAAGTGGTATTTGATGTTAAATTAGAAAAATTATCAGGTCACAATAAGTCTGGTGTAATTGGTAGGATATATAAGGTAGAAGGAGATATTATTAAAGTAGGAGAAGAACTTTTTGATATAGAAGCTAAAAAAGGAAATATCACAGTTACATCGGACGTGGAAGGTAAAGTTGTAAAGATAAAAGTAGCGCAAGGTGACAAGGTTTCAATAGGCGATGTGCTATTTACAGTTGAAGGAGAAAAATCTAGTAGTAAAGCAGATACTAATAAAGGGGATGCTAATAAGAAACAAGGATTCAACTATATGGCTAATTTCTTAAAACCACAGAAAGAAACAATTGAGGCAGACATTGTTATTTTGGGTGGAGGCCCAGGAGGTTATGTTGCTGCTATTGAGGCGGCAAAGCAAGGTGCTAAAGTAGTACTTATAGAAAAAGAAAATTTAGGAGGAACTTGTCTTAACTGGGGTTGTATACCTACAAAGGCATTGGTACGTTCATCAGAAGTCTATGAGTTAGTAAAAAACTCTGAAGAGTATGGAATTTTCAAAAGTTCTCCAACCTTTGATTTTTCCAAGATAATGGAAAGAAAGAATAATGTAGTAAGCGAGTTAGTTGGAGGTATTGGTTATCTTCTATCAAAAAATAATATTACTGTATTTAGAGGTAATGGAGAAATAATAGATAAAAATATTGTTTTTGTAAGGGAAAAAAATAAGGAAATTACAATTAATACTAAAAACATAATAATTGCCACAGGATCTAAAGCATTTATTCCGCCAATAAAAGGAGTAGAGTCAAAAAATATATTAACAAGTAAAGACATGTTAAGTTTAAATGAGCTACCTAAAAAAATAGTTATTGTTGGTGGTGGTGTAATTGGAATGGAGTTTGCATTTATTTGTAATGCCTTAGATGCAGAGGTAAGTGTAGTAGAGTTTGCAGAGGATATTTTAATTGCCTTAGATGAAGATATTAGAAATGAAATTAGAGAAATAGCTGTGGAAAAAGGAATAAAGGTTTATACTAGCTCCAAGGTGGAGGAAATTATTGATACAGAAGAATGTAAGTCAATTGTAGTATTTGACAAAGAGGGTAAGAAGGGCTATATAACTGGAGATAAGGTTCTTATGTCGGTAGGAAGAATACCATTTTATGGCGATATAGATTTAGAAAAATTAGGTATTGATCTTAATGAAAGACCAAGAGGAATAAAGGTTAATAGCAAAATGCAAACAAGCGTAGATAATATCTATGCTATTGGAGACGTAACAAACATAATTCAATTAGCCCATGTTGCTTCTCATCAAGGTATAGTTGCTGTTGAAAATATACTAGGCAAGGATGTAGAGGCTGATTATTCTACTGTACCAAGTGCAATATTTACAAATCCTGAAATTGCATCTGTTGGTATTACCGAAAAAGTTGCAAAGGAAAAGGGTATATCGGTAAATATAGGAAACTTCCCATTTGGGGCTAATGGTAAAGCTCTTACCTTAGGGGAAAGAAGAGGATTTGTAAAAGTAATTACCGAAGAAGCTACAGGTATAATAATAGGAGGATCTATCATTGGACCACATGCAACCGATCTTATACATGAAATTGCAGTTGCTATTAAAAACAAACTAACTGTAGAACAAGTAGTTGATACCATTCATGCCCATCCTACAACTGCTGAGGCTGTTCATGAAGCTCTATTGGCAACTACACCAAAGGGAGCAATACATTTCGCAGAATAAAGTAAACTTTGATGATTTATCAAAGATTTTGAGAATACTAGATGTTGGATAAAAATATTAGAAGAGAAATTTTTTCCTTCTAATATTTTTTGCTTTTAATAAAGTTAAAGTTAATAACTACAAAGACAAAGCATCATAAAAATGCTATAATATTGAAGAAAAAAGAGAAGGTGATAAAGTGTCAGATGTTGTAGGAAAGGGTTGTGAATCTCTAATACCCATTGGGGATAGAAAACCACTCAAGGAAATAGAAAGAAGTATTATTACTAAATATAGAAAAGATATATGGTCAAAATTTATTAAAGCTATAAAAGAATTTAATCTAATAGAGGATGGGGATAAGATTGGGATTGCAATATCTGGGGGTAAGGATAGTCTGCTGTTAGCCAAACTTTTTCAGGAACTAAAAAAACATGGTAAGGATAATTTTGAAGTAGAATATATTGCTATGGACCCAGGATACCATGAAAGTATTAAAAACCTTCTTTTAGATAATTGTAATCATTTAAATATTCCAGTCAATGTTTTTGAATCAGGAATTTTTAAAATAGCAGAGAAAATGGCAAAAGATTATCCGTGTTTTATGTGTGCCAAAATGAGAAGAGGAGCTTTATATAAAAAAGCCCAAGAACTTGGATGTAACAAGCTTGCTCTAGGACATCATTTTAATGATGTTATTGAAACAACTATGCTAAACCTACTATATACAGGAAACTTTAAGACAATGCTTCCAAAGCTAAAAGCTACGAATTTTGAAAAGATGGAGTTAATTCGTCCACTTTATTACGTTGAAGAGCAGATGATTATTGACTATACAGAAACTAATGGTATTTGGCCACTAAACTGTGCATGTATGGTGGCGGCTAAAAAAATAGGAAGTAAAAGGCATGAAGTAAAAGAGCTAATTAATAACCTAAAGAATAACTTTGAAAATATAGATAAATCTATTTTTAAAGCAGCACAAAACGTTAATATGGATTGTATTTTAGGCTGGCAGAAAGATGGAGAACAATACTCATATTTGGATTTTTATAACATAGAATAGTTTGAGATGGACTTATTGTTTATTTAAGAAGATTGGTAATCTAAAATAAAAAACTCCCTTTAAGAAAAAAGGGAGTTTTAAAAATTAAAATATAATATGTGCTATTAATACAACTATAGGCAGGGTAACTAATGTACGCTGAATAAATATAATAGCTAAGTCTTTAATAGAAACTGGAATTTTAGAACCTAGTATTAATCCCCCTACCTCAGACATATAAATCAGCTGAGTTACAGATACACATGCTACAACAAAACGTGTAAGTTCACTTGCAATTTTACTTGCAATAACAGATGGTAGGAACATATCTGCAAATCCAACTACTAAGGTTTGGGCAGCTAAATCTGCTTCAGGCACTCTTAATAGTTTTAGTAGTGGAATAAATGGAACTCCTAGCCATTGAAAAACTGGTGTAAACTCAGCAATTATAAGTGCTAATGTTCCAAAGGCCATAACTATAGGCGTTACTCCTAACCACATATCTAATACATTTTTAATTCCACTTTTGAAAAACTCTCTTATGCTGCTATTTTTATTTGCTTGTTCTATAGCTTGTTTAAATCCCCATGTTAACGAAGTGTACCCCTTAGGAATCTGTTCAGAACTACCTTGATTATTATCAACTAAATAGGTATCTGACTTTCGTGAAAGAGGTGGTATACGCGGAATGATAATTGCAGCTACAACTCCAGCTAATGACACTGTTAAATAAAAAGGAACAAAAAGATAAGCTAAATTTACTTGTGCTATAATAATAAGACTGAATGTTATTGATACTGCTGAAAATGTAGTTGCTATTACGGCAGCTTCTCTTTCTGTATAATGTCCGTCTTCATATTGTTTACTAGTTAAAAGTACGCCAATGCTTCCATCTCCAAGCCAAGAAGTAATACAGTCTATAGATGATCGCCCAGGCAATTTGAAAATTGGACGCATTATTTTAGTTAATAAGGACCCAAAAAACTCTAATAAGCCGAAATTTAAAAGTAAGGGTAAAAGCAGTCCCGCAAAAAGAAATATAGAAAATAATATTGGAAGTAAATCATATAAAAGTAATCCCCCAGTAGCATCAGACCATATCCAGTCTGGCCCTATCTGGAATAGTGTTGAAATTGCAAATACCATACCTAAAATTCTTGACACAAACCACAGTGGTGTTACATTAAACAAAGTATTCAAAAAAGAACTTTTCTTAATAAAGGATGGTTGAAACAATTTGGTAATAACACTGCCAATTACAGTTATAGATATTAAAACAGTAGTAATTGTTGGTAAAGCATCAGATAAAATATTAAGAATAAATCCAGAAAATAAAGCGATAGGAATTGTAATTTCCCCATTGTAAGCAATAGGAATCATAAATAGAACAGAACCTATTAAAGAGGGAATAATAAAACGTAATATACTTGCTGTAGAATAATTTCCATGTTTACTGTTGCCCATGAAATCTCTCCTCTCCTTTATTGCATTTAAATTTTTTCCAATAGTATAGATATTAATACATTTTGTATAAAAATGCAACATAATGTATTAATAAAACTATTAAATTTTCTTAGTATTTTATATATTATATAGGAATATATAATTAAATTTGTTAACTTTTATTTGGAAATATTTTATTAGATGTATCTGTTTTAATTATAGCCTATATTGATTATAATTAAGACAGGTTAATTATAATTGGTAAATATACCGATGAGGTGAAATATGTTTAATTTAAATGAAGAAAATATATATGATATGAGTGCAGAATCTATTACCTATAGAAAGGGTAGGGGTTATTTTGCTGAAAGAAGAGTAAAATCATTAACTTTTAATCAAGAGAACCTCAGGTTTTCAGCTATAGTACAGGGCACTAGAAAATATAATGTAAAGATAGGCTTTATACCTGATGGGGATGTTAAACATACGACATGCTCCTGTCCTGCCTATAATAAATATTGGGGAATATGCAAACATATTGTAGCTGTCCTTTTAACAATTATGCAAAAGGATAGAGAGGGACAATTTAGTAAAGTTACCGAAACGCAGCATATAAAAAACATTTTAAGTTTTTATCGAAATAAACAGCATAGTGATTTTATATCATTAAATATGGAAATAACATTTGAACTAAAGATAAGTCGTCACAATAAGCGCATTACGGGAAGTTTCATTAGTTTAAAAGTAGGAGAAAGTAGAACCTATGTTGTTCGTAATATTAAAGGATTTATAGAGTGTCTATATAATAAAAATAAGATTGAATTTGGGAAAAATTTCATCTTTGACCCTAACATTCATTCATTTAGTAGTGATGATCAAAAAATAATCGATCTTATAGCTGAAATATATGAACACGAAAAAACTTTTGAAGAGGATTTTTATAAAGATAGCTCACAATCTATTTTTAATGGCAAATATATAAAGTTACCTGAGATAACTTTAAAGAGATTTTTAAATATTATAAAAGATGGTGATTTTATCTCTAAAGGTAGATTCAATGCCATTATTTTAGAAGAAGCTTATGATAATATTGTTATTAATGAGAAGGACATACCTTTTAGATTCCAATTAGACAAAGATAAAGAAAATATTGTTTTAAAAGTGGAACATGATGGTCTTATTATTCCTATAACCTCTGATGGAGATTATTTTTTCTCTAATGGTCAAATATGTAAGATATCTAAATATCAGAAAGAAAACCTTTTACCATTCTATAGTATCTTAACTAAGTATAAGGGGAGTAATATTGTAATTGAGAAGGAAATGCAGGAAAGCTTTTTCTCCGAAGTATATCCAATTATAAAATGTATAGGTAAAGTGGAAATTGAAAGAAAACTTGAAGAAGCTATTTACTCTCCAGAACTGAAAATTGAGACATATTTTGATAGAGCAGGGCGCAAAGTAACTGCAGATGTAAGTTTTATATATGACCAAATTAAGATTAATCCATTTAAAGTATCGAGAAAAAATAATATTGAAAAAGATAAGGTTCTTATAAGGGATTTAGAAAATGAAAGAAAAGTAATAAGCTTTCTTGAAAACAGCAATTTTAAAATTAAAAATAGAGAAGTTTACTTAGAAGATGAAGAAGATATTTTTAAATTAGTTTATGAAAGATTAAAGCATTTGCAAGGTATATCAGAAGTATACTATTCTGACTCATTTAAGATGATGGAGGCTAGAAATTCACCAAGCTTTAAAGGTGGAATAAGGTTAAATAAAGATGAAGGTTTTTTAGAGTTTAACTTTGAAATAGACGAAGTAGACGATAAAGAGCTTAATGGACTTTTAAAATCTTTAAGGCAAAGGAAAAAATATTATCGTTTAAAAGATGGGTCCTTTATACCACTAGACAATGAACATCTAATTAGCTTAGATAAAATGATGTTAGAGTTAGATTTAGATAATTCAAATTTGAGAGGGAAAACTATAGAAATCCCTAAATATAGAGGATTATATATAGACGAGCTATTAAGAGAGAAAAATCTTAGTTTTATTAAGAAGAATAAAAACTTTAAAAATTTTGTTGAAGATATTAGGAAATACAAGGAAGTAGAATACAATATTCCTGAAGGATTAAATGGAACCTTAAGAGATTATCAAAAACTTGGTTTTAAATGGCTAAAAACCTTAAGTCACTATGGATTAGGTGGAATACTAGCAGATGATATGGGACTTGGAAAAACCTTTCAAGTATTGGCTTATTTAGTGTCTGAAAAAATGGAATGCAAGGGAGGTACAGCTTTAGTTGTAGCCCCTACCTCCTTAGTATATAACTGGTTAGCAGAGATAGAAAAGTTTGCACCCTCCCTAAAGGCTGTAGTAGTTGTAGGAAATAAAGAAGAAAGAAGGCAAATAATTGAAAAGACAAATGAATATGATGTTATAATTACCTCCTACCCTTTAATTAGAAGAGATGTTGATTTATATGAAAATTTATCTTTTGAGTGGTGTATTTTAGATGAAGCGCAACATATTAAAAACCCAAGTTCTCAAAATGCAAGATCCGTAAAGTCTATTAAGGCTAGTCATAGATTTGCTTTAACTGGGACACCTATTGAGAACTCTTTAACAGAGCTATGGTCTATTGTTGATTTCATAATGCCGGGGTATCTATTATCCTACAACAAATTTCAAAATAAATATGAAAAAATGATTGTTAAAGAAGAGAATAAAGATGTATTAAAGAGTCTTAGAAATCAGATATCTCCTTTTGTGCTAAGGCGTTTAAAAAAACATGTATTAAATGAGTTGCCTGAGAAAATAGAAAATCTAGTATTTGCAGAGCTTAGTCCAGAACAAAAAAAATTATATGTAGCATATTTAAAAGAGATACAAGGTGAAATTGAAGAAGAGATAAAAGAAAATGGGTTTGAAAGAAGTCAAATTAAAATTTTAGCCGCTTTAACAAGACTAAGACAAATTTGCTGTCATCCGGCATTGTTTTTCGAAAATTATAAGGGCACAAGCGGCAAATTTGAACTTCTACAGGAAATTATAGAAAATTCTATAGAGGGAAATCATCGTATTTTGTTATTTTCTCAATTTACCAGTATGCTTGCTATGATAAAAGATATGTTAGAAAAGCTTAAAGTTTCATATTATTATTTAGATGGATCAACTCCAATAGAGGAAAGAGGTAATATGGTAAATGACTTTAATAATGGCAACACAGATGTTTTCTTGATATCTTTAAAAGCGGGTGGAACTGGTCTAAATTTAACTGGAGCAGATATGGTCATTCATTTTGACCCATGGTGGAATCCGGCTGTAGAGGAACAGGCAACAGATAGGGCTTATAGAATAGGCCAGAGAAATGTTGTTCATGTTATGAAGCTAATTACAAAGGGGACTATAGAAGAAAAGATATTAAAACTTCAAGATAAAAAAAGAGAGTTAATTGATGGAGTTATACAATCTGGTGAAACATTATTATCTAAAATTAGTAAAGATGAACTTATGGAACTTCTTTTTACTGTGTAAGATCTATGGCAACTATGAACCAAGTTTCACTCAAGATTGCTTCTTTTATTAATTTATTCCATCAAAAAGAAGATAATAAAAATATTACTATAATAGTTTTAGATAATAGAACAGGTGCTATGACAGGTGGACAACACAATGGTAGTTCTGGACTCTAAATACAATGCTGTAGTAATTGAAAATAGTAAAAGATTTTATTCTACAATAGTGCGCAAGAGAAAAGTGAATATCCAGAAGAAGATATAGAGAACTTGAAATCTAAATATGGAAGCCTTTAATCTAGGATATGACTATAAAATGTAGATATTGCATAAACAAGCGACAAACTATTATGTCGCTTGTTTACATCAAAAAATTATATTTCAATACACAAAAAAGAATATTTTGTGTATTATTAATATAGAGATGAAATAAGCTTTTATTAATTACATTTTAACCTTAGAGGGGGAAAAGATTATGCAAAAACGTTTGTATCTTTCTAAAACTGATAAAAAAATTGAAGGTGTATGTGGTGGGATAGCTGAGTATTTTGAAATAGATTCCACTATTGTTAGACTACTTTGGCTAGTTGCTGTATTCGCATTTGGTACAGGAATATTGCTCTATATTATTGCAGCAATAATGATACCAAAACGGGAAAATGTTGAAGGAACCGTAAACTTAAATAAGGATTCTGATGGTGTCTATAAACAGACAAACAAAACATTTAACAAAGATTTTGATGAAGAAAAAAATAAAAAATTCTTGGGCTATGCGCTTATTATAATTGGGGCTATACTATTTAGTAAAAGATTTTCATTTTTTAGTTGGTTAAGCTTTAAGTTTTTATTTCCACTTTTACTAATTGGAGCTGGAGTATTTGTATTAGGCCAGAATATTAGAAAATAAATAAACCCTTGAAGTAACATCCCATTATTGAAAGAGGTGAAAGTATGAATAGTAGAAACTTAATTAATGGTCTTATTTTAATTGCAATAGGCATTTTATTTCTTTTAGTAAATCTAGGTTATATTAGTTTTGCTGTATTATTTAGCATTTTTGATCTATGGCCATTAATACTTATTGTAGTAGGAATCAATATTTTATTTAAGAAAAAGCCTATTATTTCATTCATAACATGGACACTATTCTTTATAATTCTAATTTTCCATGGCGCTTTTTATGAAGGAAGAAATATTGTGGGAATTAGCACTAGACATAATGCCAATTTCATAAAACCTGCAGAAACCTTATATGGAGAGCTTAGTTTAGATATAGGAGCTGCTAAAGTTAATATAGGATCAGATGAAAGAAATCTTTTAAGTTTTAGTTCACAAGGTGCTGAGTTAGATTATAGAGATACGTACAGAAATAATAAAGAAATTGCGGTTTTTAGTTTCGAAAATAAACACCATAATGTAGTTAATTTCAATAACAAAGGTAGCCGATATGATTTTAATTTGAATAAGGATATAATATGGGATTTAGATATTAACTTAGGCGCTATTTCTGGAAAACTTAATCTGGAGGATATACCAGTCAGATCGGTTAATGTAAATGCAGGAGCGGGAAATTTAGATATTATTTTAGGAAGTAAGCACAATAAGTCAAATATTGAAATTGATTCGGGCGCATCTAAGTTGACTATAGTGATTCCCAAGGATGCAGGAATAAAATTGAAGCTAGATAGCCCACTAAGCAAAACTAATGTAAATGACTTAAACTTAACTAAGTCAGGAGATTATTATATATCATCTAACTATGATGAAGCTAGTACAAAGTTAGAATTTGATATTGATATTGGTGTTGGTAAAATAGATTTTAAAATTAAAGAGTAATATTTAAAAGACTGGTTAATAAATCAGTCTTTTTGCATATGTTATAAAGAACATATAAATTTAACAAAAAAGTTAATTTTAGGAGGATTTTATTGATTTGATGTAGAAGAGTAAAGTATAGAGAGCATGAAGTAACAATATAGTTTTAAACAAGGAGTGATAAAATTGTTAAGACTATTTCAGATATGTTTTTATACAGGAGTATTATTTACTATTGTTTCTTTTTTAATGGGACAATTGTTTGATTTTTTAAATTTCGATGGTGATTTAGACATGGATGGTGATATGTGGGGATTATCGGTATCGCCTTTAAAGCCGATTATTATGATGTCATTTATTACGACTTTAGGTGGTGTAGGAATTATTACTATAGATAAAGGATTTAATGCTTTAACATCTTTTATTATTGCTTTACCAGTTGCTTTAATGGTTTCAGTTGTTTTACATAAATTTGTAGTAACTCCACTATATAAGGCACAAAATACAAGCGCTATTTCTCAGGAAGAATTAATAGGGCATGTAGCAAAAACTAGGATGAATATTATTGGAGATAGTTTTGGAAGTATCACATATGTAGCTAATGGCAACACCTATTCTTCTCCTGCTAAATCTATAGACGGTATAGATATTTACCAAGGTGAAGAAGTTAAAATTGTTAATATTGAAAGAAATATTTTTTATGTTGCTAGACTGTAGCCATTAATCTGCATGGTGTTAATGCTGTATTTTAAATTAATTTATTTATTAAAGGAAGGAGGAGAGATACTACTAATTTATAAAACAATAAACATTAAAGGAGGATATTTTATGGAGATATTTTTTGTTCCGATTGCTATTGTAGGAGTCATTCTTTTGCTTATATTGAGCATATTGCTAATGTGGAGAAAAGTTCCACAGGATAAGGCTGTAGTAATTACTGGCCTTAAAAAACGTGTAATTTCAGGGGGAGGGGGCTTTATAGTTCCATTATTAGAAAGAACTGATATTATTTCTCTGGAAAACATGAAGATAGAAGTAAGAACTGATGGTGCTTTAACAGAACAAGGAGTGGATATAAAAGCCGACGGAGTTGCTGTATTAAAGGTTAAATCAGATATGGAATCAATCCTTTCTGCTGTAGAGCAGTTTAATACAGGGGCTGAGAAAACAACTATTGATTTTATTAAAGATACAGCAAAGGATGTACTGGAAGGAAAGCTGCGTGAAATTATTTCTAAAATGTCTGTTGAAGAAATATATAGAGACAGAGAGAAGTTTGCTTCGCAGGTTCAAGAAGTTGCGGCATTAGATTTAGCAGATATGGGACTAGAGATTAAGGCTTTTACAATTAGAGATATTAAAGATGACAATGGATACTTAGTTGCATTAGGTAAGAGCAGAATTGCTGAAGTAAAAAGAGATGCTGAAATTGCTGAAGCAGAAGCTAGTAAAGAAACTAAGGTTAAGACAGCGGAAGCTAATAGGCAAGGGGAACAAGCGAGATTAGTTGCAGAGACCCAAATTGCTGAAGCTTCTAAAGAAAAAGAACTAAAGGTTCAATCCTATAGAAAAGACCAAGAAACAGAAAAAGCTAAGGCAGACCTTGCTTATGAAATCGAAGCAAGTAAAGTGCAACAAGAAGTCGAAAAGGAAAAAATGCAAGTTCAAATTGTTAGAAAGCAAAAAGAAATTGAACTTGCAGAACAAGAGGCTCTAAGACGCGAAAGAGAGCTTGAAGCTACAATTAAAAAGCAATCTGATGCGGAAAAATATAGTGCCCAAAAGAGAGCTGAAGCAGAAAGATATAGAGAAATACAAGATGCTGAGGCATCAGCAGAAGCTATCCGTTTAAGAGGTAAAGCTACAGCAGAAGCTAGAAGAGAAGAAGGTATGGCAGAAGTTGAAATTATTAGAGAAAAAGGTAAGGCGGAAGCCGAAGCTATGATGAAAAAAGCAGAGGCATTTAAGCAATATAACGATGCAGCTATTACTCAAATGATTATAGAAAAGCTCCCTGAAATTGCTAAAGCAGTTGCGGAACCATTATCTAAAACTGAGAAGATTGTTATTGTTGATTCAGGTAACGGTGGTGGTAAAGGTGCTGCAAAGGTATCTGGCTACGTTACAGATATTATGGCATCGTTACCAGAAACAGTTAATGCATTAACAGGAGTAGATCTATCCCAAGTTTTAAAGGGGAAGGACCTAGGGACATTTAATTTATCATCTAAAGACCAAACTATAGATCAAAATAATAATATAACAGGATAAAGTTAATAAGGATTATAGTAATTTAAGTAAAAGGAGCGATTTTATGATCACTCCTTTTATTTACTATTGTATATTAAATAAAAAGTATAATTACTCTTTACATAAGCAATATTTTGTTGTATAATCGTACAGGTAGGGCACTAGACCTATAAAAACTAAAACTATGCTGATGTGGCTCAGGGGTAGAGCACTTCCTTGGTAAGGAAGAGGTCGGCGGTTCGATTCCGCTCATCAGCTCCATAGAAACATTATAAAATACCACTTCTAGAAGGATCTAGGGGTGGTGTTTTTTTATGATTTTGTAAAACTTCTACCATTTTTCTACCGTCAGTTTTTAAAAACTTTATTTTCTACCATTAAGTTTTAAAATATTAAATAGAAAACATAGTAGCCATTTTTTCAGCTGCAGATTTTTGTAGAGAAGGTAAGAGGTGGCTGTAAGTATCAAGAGTGATACTGATAGAGGAATGTCCAAGTCTTTCTTGAACAACTTTAGGATGTACACCTGATTTTAATAATATTGAAGCATGGGTATGTCTTAAATCGTGGAATCTTATTTTGGGAAGATTGGCACTTGCTAGTATCTTAGCAAATGCCTTAGGAATATAATCGGGTCTAAATGGTCTACCATCTTCCCATGTACATACAAAATTACTATCGTGATATGAACTTCCGTAAAGCATTTTATAAGACATCTTTTGCTTTTTTACATTTTTAAGGACTTCTACCACATTGGTAGAGATATCTACAGCCCTTCTACCAGTAGCTGTTTTAGTTTCTTTTAAAAGACTTTCGTTATTAGCCATAACAAGGTTATTTTCTAAATGAATGACACCAGTATAGAAGTCAATATTTTCCCATTGTAGACCTAATATTTCTCCTCTACGTAATCCACAAAGTAGGGCTAGTACAATTACAGGATATAAAACATGATCCTTTGATTCATCTAAAAGTATTTGAATTTCATCTTGATTTAGAATCATCATTTTATTTTTTATATTCCTAGGTGGTGTAATAGCATCGCATGGATTATATAGTATTAATTGCCATTTAACAGCTTGATTTATAGCAGCATTAAGTACTCTATAATAAGATAATACGGTACTAGGTGTAACATCACTATTATTTAACTTATTTACAAGTTGCTGAATATGAATTGGTTTAATTTGTTGAAGCTTCATATTACCTAAAATTTCTGAAATCTTATTAGCTGCATAAGTATATTTATCATAAGTCGTTGGTGCTACATTAGGTTTAGCATAATCTTGTAGCCATAACTGCATATAATCCCTTAGAGTAATATTATTAGTATCGACAAAGGTGTTAGTATTTAGTTGTTGTAATACCTCAGGTAGTTTTTTCTCAGCTTCCTTTTCAGAATTGAAACCACTTAACCACTTTCTTTTTCTCTTACCATCTTCATCTTTTGTCTCAACTATGATATACCACTTATTGCCCTTTTTCACGATTGAGCCACGCATTTAATTACCTCCTCTTAGATTTTTAAAATAGTATATAAATGGCAAATGTATGTTCGATCGCTTGAGTCAAATAAAAACGACAAATAATATAAAGGTCGTTAGCTGTATGTAAAAATATTTAATTTAAGTATATGAAAAATCAGTATATCCGTTAAACGATTGCTTTCTTTCGTTGTATGTTGAAATATAATACTCAGAAATAAATTTATCTTGATAACCTAAGTTATGTAGTCGAAATATCATAGCCTCCCAAGAAACATTAAAAAAACTTTTTAGCGCCCCAATGTGAGGGGAGTCAAAATATATAGGTTTTCCATTAAGAAAGAAATAATCTTCAAAAGCATATTGAGGCATTAGATATTCACTTACAAATATATCTACTTCTTGGTCTAAAAGCTCTAAGGTTTCATCATCTAAGCTGCTATAAGAAAAATCATCATGGTGGCCTAGAACAATATGAGCTAATTCGTGAGCATATGTCCAAGTATTTCTGCCTTCCATGATGTTCGTATTTACATAAACCTTATATTCCCCTGTAACTTCTTTTACACAAAAGCCTTCTTCCTCATCGTCCTCATATTTATATAATGTCGAATACTCTTTCAAATGTTTCTTCACTGGCATTGGAATTTGAGGGTATCCCTTTTCCTTAAGAAAGCTTCGTGCCCTTTCTATGGCAAACTCTTTTCTAGGTAAAATGAAAAATATATCCTTCATAGCCTCCCCCTTTATAATCTCTATTCTTCATCTTCATCTATAACTGCAGCCTCAATAATTCTAGCAATACGTTTTTTATCTTGATCACTTAGTTTTCTTTTATTGCGTCTTAGAATACTAATGATTTCAGGATAGTCTTCTAAGATCTGATCATGATATTGTTGATTTGGAACCTCAGTTAAACCTAGTAAATAATCTGTGGTGACATTAAAATAGTCTGCTAACTTTTTTATCATTTTATAATCTGGCTTACGTGTATTAGATTCATACATGGATAATGTTGAATTTCCTACATCTAAAATTTTAGCTAGTTCTAATTGAGATAATCCTCGGTCTTCCCTTAGTAGTTTAATTTTATCTCCTAACAAGTGTTATCACCACCTCACAAAAAAATTGTTGCTGTGAAATTTACTATTTGTAATCATTATAACATAGTTTTCACTAATTGTAAACATATTTATTCACAAAAAACAAAAAAACTTATTTACTTTTTCAAAGTGTGAATATATACTAAAGAAAATAACTATTGACAAAATATTATTTATTTATTCAATATTCACGAAAAGTAAAACAAAAGGGGGATTTACGTATGAAAAGTTTGCAAAATTACAGAACTGAAAAAGGATATACCCAAGCTTATATGGCAAAAAAGTTAGGGGTATCAATTGCGGCCTATAATCTTTATGAAAATGGAGGAAGGAAGATTCCTAGAAAAGCAGCCTTTAAAATTATGGAGATTTTAGAGATTGAAAATATAGAGGAAATTTTTTTACCTTCTAGCTTCACATTGAGTGAAAATACAAAATAAAATTTACATATTGAATAAAAATCTTTGGGAGGGAGGTAAATGGATGACCTTATTTATAACTACTGTGCATTATGTGAGGCCATTTTTTCACCGGAAGAAATACTACCAGAAGTTGTTTTAAGAAAGTATGGTCTACTTGAGCTGACCGATAAACAGTTAAGAAGGCTAGAGGCTATGGAGATGAAACGACTTCATGAAGAAAAGATGACCTTAAATGAGATTGGAAAGCGATTCAATATGAGTGATAGTGGAGTCTACAGGAGAATTAAGAAAGTAAAGGAAGTTGGAGAATGATAGTATTTTGTAGCTATAGTTCCTGTTTATTTAATAAAAATGAAGTTTGTAAAAAAACTACATTGCAAATTGATTTAAAAGGGAAATGTGTATTTTTAAAGATAGGAGGCGAAAAGCAATATGGAACCGGCTGCCTATGTAATTCTAAATGAGGTTATGAAAGAAATTAAAGAAGTAAAACGTGGACTTGAAGAGATATTAGAAAGACCTGTAGATATGCAAGTATCTACTGATGATGAAGGAGTTTTTACATCAAAAGAGGCTGCAGCATATCTAGGAATTGGTCTAAATTCTTTTTACGAACTTTGTAATGCCAAAGAATTTCCATCATTTAAAGTAGGTTCAAAGATTATTGTGCCTAAAAGAAAATTGAAAGAATGGATTGAAAAACAAGCTAATAAAAAGGGGTGTAAGTAGTATGTTAAAAAACGAAGAAATGGAAAACAAAGAACTAGATTTAAAAGGAATGATTAAAGCTGTTAGAAATATGGCCGAAATAAAACAGATGATGTTTGAATATGGGATTTATGATGTTGAAAGATCTGATAAAAATTCAGGAGCACATGTTCGAAAAATACTATTGGAACAATTAGCAGATAAAGTGGAAGGGAGTATTTCATTTATTCCAAGAAATTGCGACACCTATCTATATGAAGGAAGAATCAGCATCGATAATGTAAGGTTTTATGCTCTTTATACTATGGATGAATTAATTTTATATGCACAAAAAAGAAGAGATTGAAATATTTGGAGGTTGTGAAATGGATCAGGGATGGATTAGTTTATATAGAAAAATTATTCATCATCCATTATACAAAGAGAAAAGGTGTTTTTCAAAATTTGAAGCATGGATCGACTTATTATTAATGGTTAATCACAGAGATAATTCTTTTATGATGGGGAATGAAATGATGGAGGTGAAGAGAGGTAGTAAAATCACCTCCATCAAGTACCTTTCTGAGAAATGGGAATGGTCCAGAAAAAAGGTTAAAAATTTTTTAGATATGCTTCAAAATGATGGAATGATTACCTATAAAAGCACATCAAAATATACCTATATAAGCATTGAAAATTACACGAAATATCAAGGTGTTAATAGGGAAGAAGAACATGAAAAGAACATCAAAAGCACATCAAAAGAACATCGACGGAACACAAACAATAATGATAATAATGTAAATAATGAAGATAAAAATAATACTCTTGAGTATTCGATTGAATTTGAAGAATTTTGGAAGGTATATCCTAAAAAAGTGGAAAAACAAAAGGCTTTTAAATGTTATCAAAAATTGCTGAAGGAAGGATATACTTCACTTCAACTTTTAAAAGCAGCTAGTTTATATGCACAACAGATTAAAAAAGAAAATACTGATATGAAGTATATTAAGCATTGCAGTACTTTTTTAGGTCCAAATAAACCATTTATTGAATATTTAGAAGGTGGTGAAAATCATAGAAGCACTGATGAAAAAAATAGAAAAAAGACTCAATATGATAAAAGTAAATGGCTTTACAACGGATGAAGAAAAATGTTATTATTGCCCTATTTGTAAGGATTTGGAATATATTATTGAGAGAAATAAAGCTAGAGATTGTAAATGCAGGGAAGCTAAAAATTATCAAAGAATATTAGCACGTTCTGGGATATCTAAGGTGTTTCAGCAAAAGAGCTTTTCTAGTTTTAATGTGAAAGGTAAACCTAAGGTGGTTATAGCAGCAAAAGAAATGGCAGAGAATTATGTGAAGAATTTTCATGACATAAAGAAAGACAATCATCATAGTATAGCTTTTTTAGGCCAGGTTGGATCTGGTAAAACACATCTTAGTATTGCAATAGCTAACTATCTTATGAAAGCAAATGTTGGAGTTTTATATATGCAATATAGAGAAGCAATGACAGGTTTAAAGCAAAATATTATGGACGAAGTATATTATCAAAATGAAATTGCTAAATACAAAACTGCAACGGTACTATTAATTGACGACCTCTACAAAGGGAAAATTTCGCCAACAGACCACAATATTATGTTTGAAATTATAAACTACAGATATTTAAAAGGTGCTCCAGTAATTATATCTAGTGAGTACAAGGTAGAAGAATTATTATCATTTGATGAAGCTATAGGAAGTAGATTAATAGAAATTTGTAGAGGTAGGATTATTGAGTTTGAAGGAATGAATCTTAACCATAGATTAGCATTATAGAACGGGATATGTTAGATGAATAAAGTAACTCTTGTGGGGCGGTTAACTAGGAATGTTGAATTAAAATATATACAGTCTGGTAAAGTAATATGACGATTTACTCTAGCAGTTAATAGAGGATATAACAAAGAATTAGTAGACTTTATTCCTGTAATAGTATGGGACAAGTTAGGAGAGCATTGTGCAAATTTTATAGGTAAAGGAAGACTAGTAGCAGATGAGGTAAGATTTTTAGATTGGAGTAATACTAGTGCAGATAATAATTCCAGTAGTACTTTTAATTTAGGTGATTTTTCTATATTAGAGGATGATGAGGATGTTCCTTTTCTCTAAAATAAATAAGCACAAATATTACAAAGGGAGGATTGATGAATAATGAAGAAGCATGATTTTCCCATGAAGGAGGAGTTTCGAAAAACAATAATGAGGTTGAAAATGGAAAAGGCTATGAAAAAAGAAGGCATTTATTTAGGATATTTAAAGGAGCAGAGGATGAGGAAAAAACCTCGAAGATTTAAAAATGAAAGTTATAAGCCTGATCCTTTAAAGAAATATTGATAGGGGGAGAGGGGATGTATAAAAAACTAAATATGCCTTTACTATATACGGTGAACCTATGGGGAACGGTAGACATAGAATAACTAAAGAGGGAATAGTGTATACTCCCTCTAAAACAATTAATTATGAGAATTTAGCAAAATACAGTTTTATTGAAAGTACTAAAACAAATAATTCTTTACTTGAAGGGCCTCTACATATGGAAATTAAAGCATATTTAAAAATACCTAAGTCGGCTACAAGAAAGCAAAATCAACAGATGATAGAGGAACTTATAAGACCTACAAAAAGGCCTGATGTAGATAATATTTAAAAGATAATTGCTGATAGCCTAAATTTTCTAGTATGTCACAATGATAAACAGATCGTATCATGTAATGTTGAAAAATGGTATGGTGAAGTACCTAGGGTTGAGGTAGTAATTTCAGAGAGATAATTTAGTGTTAAAGAACCAAAATAAATGTATTTAAAATATAATGAATGCAATTATAGAAATTACACATATATTCATTAGCCTAATTTGTTGTGATAGTTGAATATTAAATATATTAAATTTATTAATGAGACTTTGTACCTATAAGAAATAGAACCACTTAAGTTAAGAAATTATAATATATAAAAATAACTGGCACAACAAGTTAACTTGTATAGGATTAGTCAGTATAAAATTGCAATAATTCATTAAAAGTAATATTTAAACCACACAGTTGAAGTCTATCCTTTCTAAGATAATAGAGTTTTTCAAGTATGCTTTTATTTTCTTCAATTGGAGCAAAGTGGAGTTTTTTATGACAAACAATGCACAAGGCTACAATATTGGCATTAACGTCTAAACTTTTTTCAAATTGACCTTGATATTTCATAGGTATTAAGTGATGGGCTTCAACATAATTTTTATCATTATATTTCGAAGTGAAAAAATTATGTGTTTTATCATTTTCACATTTATAATTAGTCTTTTTAATAGACTGACTTGCAATAGTAGGATTTCTATTCCAAATTTTATTATTGTATGAAGAAATGAAACTTGGTTTATCTTGTGGAACGTCAATGATTGAAAAATCTGTATTATTATCTGCTGTTAATCTATTAACTTCTTGAATGTACTTATGTTTACTTTTAATCAACTCATATTTGAAGCTCTTATCTTCAGATACAAATTTTTTAAATTCTATGTAGTAAGCTAAAGCTCTACTATACATCTTATTTCCCTTAATATTCTTTTCCTTATACTTTTCAATAGAAAAATATTTATTTTTTAATATTTCTATCTCATTTGAATTATCTATTTCATACAGATTAAAATTTATTATATTAGATTGTTCTAATTCTTTAGATATTGTATTGATAGCAGCTGTATATTTATCTATACTACTTTGTGAAAGAGTAGTATTATTTTTTAACCAGCATATAAAATGTTGTTGATTTTTCATTGTTACCTCCTATAACGTGATTTCTTATGATACTTATTTTAAATAAATTTATGCAGTTTTAAAAGTACTGCGATTAAACCTCATTGATAATAACAATTATTTTGCATCTTAATAGACAGTTAATATATATAAACTCCTTTACTTAAAAGAATAACTTTTAATTTTGATTTTACTTCATTATCAATATTAACATCTAACTCTATAAGATGATACCCAGCTCTTATAGTTTTCCAATTAACAGGCCTATTAGGAATATCCATAGTACTGATTATATTAGCGAAATCATTCACTTTTTCATTGGTTAAATTAAATTGTAGATCGTACACCATTGACCTTATTCGTCGTTCATTATTAGAGAATTTAATTGTTTTAACAATTATTATACACAATAATATAAAGGCAGTAGATAGAAATATTAAGTTTGTGATTAATAAAAACGTGCGAACATAATACATATAATTTACTCCTTTTTCCTTTTAAGATATATTTAGATTAAATATGATAAATTCCTTCATTTTGAAAAAAGTTTTTTACGAGACTGGAACAGGCTGTAGCTGCTATAAAGATAGACTGCCAGAGGCTACAGTCTGTGGGAAGGAGCGATGGAGGAAGTAGAACATATAGTTTAAAGTACAGAAACTATTGCTAATACAGATAAAGGGCCCAAAAGAACAATCTTCCGTATGAATGAAATAATAAAAATATGTAGACAGAGCTAAGGCTATGGTTACATATTTTTTTATGGAATGAAATAGGAAGTTTGTTGACCCCATAGTAAAACTACAAAGAACTACCCTAGCAAAAGCCCTAGAGTAATACCCAAGTAAAGGTCCTAAAGAGGCCACTTATGGACGTATGGTAATAACGTGGCCATGACCCTATAGAAAAAGGCCACAAAGAAGCAACCTATGAACGTAGGTAATAGCGTTGTAGGAGCGTAAGCAAAAAACTATAAAGATTTACTATAATAAAAGACCCTATAGATAGACCATGTAATGCATGTGGGTGGCCTCTACAAAACCTTCCCTAAATGGCTGTCCATCATATCCGCAATGTAGGAGGGATGCCTGACATCCCTACATATTGGACCACAGAGATAGACAGTAAACCTAAAGACCCTAAAGATAGACCCTAACCTTTCCCAACTATTCACTAAATGTCGATTTCAGGAAAGCGAAGCGATAGTTGCTGACCTACAAAGACTAGCTTTATAGGAGCAACTATTTCTGAAATTATGTACATTTAGGGAAAGTGGAGTAGTGGTAGTTTGCTTAGGAGATCGACCGTAAAAAAACTATCTCTACGGAACGGTAGTTGGGAAAGGGCTACAGAGACGGACTAGTTTAGCCTCTCGGTCTGCCATTATAAAGATAGACCCTAAGTAGGCAGTCGGAGAGGCGTTACCCGGAAGATAGACCCAGTGACTGGAATAATCTTTTTCAGATTTATAGTATTACTTTCATGTAAAAGTCTATGGAAGGAACTGAGAATTAATTACCTTGGAGTTAGACCGAGTGACTGGAACAATCTGGTTTGACCCTAGAGGATCACAACACAGAACACAGTCTGTAGAGGGAGCGATAGCAATAAGTTATATAATAAAGAAATCTTTTGAAAAGAAACTTTATATAATATTATTTTTATAGACTTAAATTATGTGGAGCTTTAACCACAAAATATAAGGTATATATTGATAGTATAAAACAAATATAATACGAATAAACAGAACTGATGTTTGAAAAAAAAGGTTTAAAAATCAAAATCTACATGTTATAATAATTTAAGTATAATTATATAAGAAGGTGGTATTTTGAGCAAGAAAAATTGGGGTGGATCGAGAGATGGGGCAGGACGAACAGCTTTAAGTCCAGTAGAAAAGAAAAAAGGAGCAAAAATATACATAAGTGATAATGTTAAATTTGATATATTAAAATATGGAAAAGGTAACAGTTTTTCAGAGAAAACGGTTGAGCTAGCAGTATCGGAAATATGCAGTAGAAAAAACAATAGTAAATTTAAGGATAAATAAAGTTTATAAAATAGAAAGTAAGGTGGTGTAAAATTGAAATATTCAGTTTTAGATTTGTTTGCTGGTTGTGGAGGCTTTGGGTATGGATTTAAAACAACTGGTGATTTTCAAATAAATTTAGCTAATGATATTTGGAAGCCAGCTCAAGCAACCTATGTACATAACAATCCACAGGTTCCATTTATATTAGATGATATTAAAAATTTAAGAGAGGATATATTCTCAGAATATTTTCCTAATGGAGTAGATGTAATTATTGGCGGTCCACCATGTCAAGGATTTTCAATGTGTGGAGCAAGAGATATAAATGATGAAAGAAATGATTTGTTTTATGAATATGCTAGGATTGTAAGTTATACTAGACCGTATATATTTATAATGGAGAACGTTAAAGGACTTCTTTCAATGAGGAATAAAAAAGGTATTCCTGTAATTGAAGCTATTATAGATGAGTTTGATAAACTAGGATATAATATACGATATACAATATTAAATTCAAAATATTATAATGTACCACAATCACGAGAAAGAGTTATTGTAGTCGGAACGAGAAATGACTTGCCAGATAATTATGAATATCCCAAGCCACAGCTATTAGAGAATGAAGTGTTTACTGTAGGTGAAGCTTTAGAAGGCATTCCTAACTGTGATTCTTTGAATGGTGAGTTGTACTTAGATAACTATAAAATAGGTAAATATATAGAATCCGTAATGGGAAGTGGTAAAATTTACAATCATGAAGTACCTACACATAACAATGTAGTAGAGCAAAGGATGGCATTTGTACCTCAGGGTGGAAATTGGCAAGATATACCTGAGCAACATAGAGCGGGAGGTATACATAGTAATGCATATAGAAGATTAAATGTGAATATGCCAAGTGTAACGATAAAACATGCATATAAATCTATGATTATACATCCAGAATATAATAGATGCCTAAGTATAAGAGAAGTAGCCAGAATTCAATCCTTTAATGATGATTATATTTTTAAAAATACTAAAACGTCACAATATCAACAGTTAGCAAATGCTGTTCCACCTAATATGGCAAAAGCACTGGCTATGTCCGTACATAAGTATTTGACAACTAATAAATTATCGCCCATAAATATTAAAAATGACACTAGCAGCACTTATATAAATAAGACCTCAAATAGTTCTATTCAATTAGATTTATTTAATACTGGAACTAATTAAAGATTAGGAGCGATAAAATGAGTTATAGAATTATAGATTTATTCGCAGGGATGGGTGGATTTAGAATAGCATTTGAAAATCAGGGATGTGAATGTGTATTTAGTTCAGAAATTGATAAGTATGCTCGTGAAACATATAAAGAAAATTTTGGAGAATACCCATCAGGTGATATTACTAAAATTTCATCAGATGAGATCCCCGATTTTGATATCTTATGTGCAGGTTTTCCTTGCCAACCATTTTCTATAGGTGGGCTAAGACTAGGGTTTGAGGATTCAAGAGGTACACTTTTCTTTGAAGTTGCTAGAATTATTAAAGAAAAAAGACCAAGCTGTTTTATTCTAGAAAATGTAAAAGGACTTGTTAACCATGACAGTGGCAATACACTTAAAACTATTGAAAGCATATTAGATGAAATAGGTTATAATTTTAGTTATAAGATATTAAATGCTTTAGATTACGGAATTCCCCAAAATAGAGAGAGATGGTATTGTATAGGTTTTAAAAAAGAATTAGAAATCTCATTTAATGAATCTTCAAGGGAATGTAGTAGAGTATTTAATTTTCCTAAAACTAGAGAACTAAAGTTTTTCGTAGAAGACATAATTGAAGAAAATGTTATAGGTTATGATTGCACTGCAAAGGCAACTGAAAACATTAATATTCATCTACCGGTGTTTGTGGAGAAGAATGGTAAAATTCAGGATAGAGTAATCATTGCCAATGAGATTAGACCATCTAGATGTTCTTTTAAGAATAATGGCACAATACCATGTTTTACGGCAAAGATGGGCACAGGAGGCAATAATGTACCTGTTATTGTTGATTATAATAGAAAACTAACAGAGCGTGAATGTTTAAGATTAATGGGGTTTCCTGAAAGTTATAAAATTAAACCTAACTCTCATCAATCATATAAGCAAATTGGAAATAGCGTAGTTGTGCCTATAATAGAAGAACTAGCGAATAGAATGATAGAATTATTAAAAAAGGTGGAGTAATCCACCTTTTTATGGTTTAAGTACTATTGTAAAATCTCCTTTACTTCTCCCAGAGCCAGTTGTAACAGTGAAATTAAAGGGTTCATTTGTAGTAAAACATCCATCCTTATATAGAAAATGAGCAGGGTAAGGTTCGTCAAAAATATAACTGCCTTTAAAAACTATATCTAGTTTCTTAGGATCATTTACAATGATACTTTTTATTGTAGTATTGGATATATTCTTTATAGTTTTAAAGATTTTTAATTTATCATCTAAACTAAGTTTATCTGAGTCTATCATTTCTATATTAGGAATCGAAGAGAAGCAATGTTTAAATTCAGCCCATGTTGTATTCCAGCCTGCTAACACAGAGTCGTTTTTAATAAGTTCATTTTTGTTATTACAATAGATTGATGCCCCAGCACCTAATACATAACTTCCAATAATTTCATTAAAACTATGAGGTACTAATTTAAGAATTTGAAATTTCTTTGAGTCAGGTCTTTTAATTGATATTCCTGAATATAAACAAGGAATCAAATTAAATTCTTCAATATCGCTTTCAGTTAAATAATAGTTTTTATTAGCTAAAATTTGGCTGGGAATTTGTCCATGTACTAAATAAGCATCAGCTTTAGGTAATACTTCTACTTTGCTTAATTTTGAATATACATGGCTTATAACTCTAACTATATAATAATTACTAATATCATCCTTAAGATTTAAATTATTATATAATAATTGCCAAATTGGATTACTTTGTATTTTATTTGAATTACAGTATTTAACGAATTGTATTTCAGCTTCTGTGCCTTCATAAGTACCTTTATTTCTCACGTTACTTACCTTCTTTCCATAATTGACTGTAAGTCTTTTTCTAGAGAATGCCATTTCAATTGGATTACTCCTCTTTTATTATTGGATTTTTCACCATTTATAGCACGGTTCCATGCTTGAAAACTTAACTTTCCAACAGGAACAAGAGATCTAGTATTTGAAGAACTATCCAGCACGACAGATAAAAAATCCTGCTTATTAGCCCAAAGCCCTATTGATTCATTTCCATAATAAATGAAGTCTATACTATCACCATTAACACCTGTTAATAAAAAACGTTTGATTAAATCTTCTTTGTTTGCTTCAAAAAAGGACTTTATAGATTGAACAACGTCAGGATAATTCTTTTTTAAATGATTAGTGTCCATTCTATCTTCTTTATTTCCGGACCCATCAAGAGTTTTATCTCCCCAAATAAAAAAACGAATGTTATTTGCAAGCGAGTCGGAAATATTATATTCATGTTTGAGAAACGATATGAATGGTTCAACTGGTTCTTGGTGAACACTATTACTGCTACCTTTTTTTATGCTGAGTCTAAAAAGTTTATTATGTACAAATACTTGTAAATCACATTTGCTTTGTCCTGCAACTTTTTCGCATTTAATAATATCTGTATCTTGTATAGTTGGATATGCAAATTTTATAAATCTCTTTAGATTAGAGTTTAAATCTGAATATTTCCTATTATCTAAAGCATATCTAATTTTATCTTCATTTACAAAACCAGAACTGTTATTACCCATACTTATCCCCCTATAAATATTATTTTTATTTTTGGTTAGCTTTTAAATTTTTATATTAGAAATTAAAATTTAAAAAGTTGATAGATTTCAACATCTAAAGACTTAGCTATTTTTTCAATATTATTAAGGGAAATACTACGTGTCCCCCTTTCAATAGAGCTTATATAAGTTCGATGTAGTCCAGAAATTTCAGCTAATTTTTCTTGAGAATATTCTTTGTTCTGTCTATATTTTTTTACATTAAGCCCAAATTTCTTACAAATATCATCCATATTTTTCCCCCCAATATAAAAATTGTATTAGAGTATATACAATAAGTCTACATACAATAAGTAACAATTAGTAATTTAAAATACATGGATAGACTTAATAGTTAATATATGTTGTGTAAGAAAAAGTGCAGTATAGATTTAGAAGTCGTATATAAATAAAAAAGGTACACAAATGTGCACCTAAAAATTTCTATAATAATGAATAAAGAATTCTGGGATTTTAAATAAAAGAAGAAGGTTGATTAATTAGTCCACTATCAACTGATGCCCAAAGATATAATGATGCTATTGAACAGTAAGGGATCCATTGTTTGCTTACATTGTTCATTTCATCTTTAGTTGGATTCTCTTTAAAACTATATAACCATTTAATAGCTCTTCTTAGACTTGCATCATCAGCAGAAAAAACATCTAACCTTCCAAGTGAAAATATTAGAAACATTTCTGATGTCCACTTTCCAATACCTTTTATACTTGTAAGAGTTTGCAATACTTCATCGTTAGTTT
Source organism: Alkaliphilus sp. B6464 (assembly GCF_018141165.1). Classification (NCBI taxonomy): domain Bacteria; kingdom Bacillati; phylum Bacillota; class Clostridia; order Peptostreptococcales; family Natronincolaceae; genus Alkaliphilus; species Alkaliphilus sp. B6464. The sequence goes on along the minus strand of NZ_CP058557.1, from coordinate 3,159,402 downwards.
GATTTTTCATATTATTTAAATTAATATTACCATTTAAAATTTCTTGAGATAATCCTTTAATGTATGAAATCTTAGCAAAAGATATACCAGCCATTCTTAGTTGTTCATCTGGAATAGCTATTATATTTTGTGGTGAAATCTCTTTGCATAGCGTTTCGACTCTACTCCATATTGTCGACTTTGCTTTATTAGATAATTGTTGCCCAACTATAGAGCTGGTAAGTTTTAAATAATAATTTTTGTCTAATTCAAGGGAATAATCACCTATTTTTTTTATTACTTTGCCTAGAAGAGGATCAGAATTAACAAGATATATTATACAAGGATCAGTTTGTTTGAAATTTATAATCATATAGATCTACCTTTCTAACATTAATATAATTTTTATTTTATCATTTAAATATTGTTTTTCATATTGATTTATAGATAATCGACGTATTATTATGTATAATATATTTATATATAAAATGTGGAGGAGAAAATGAAAGATCAAATTACAAATATTCAAGAAATAAAAGATAAAATAAGTAAGTTTGTTAAGGAAAGAGATTGGACAGATGCACATAGTCCAAAGAATTTATCTATGAGTATTGCTATAGAAGCAGCAGAATTAATGGAAATATTTCAATGGCTTTCTAATGAACAAGCATGGGATATAAAAGACAGTAATGAATTTATACATCTAAAAGAGGAACTTGCAGATGTTATGATTTACTGCATGTCCCTTGCTAATCAATTGGATATAGATGTATCAAGTGCAATAGAAGACAAAATAGCTAAGAATGAAAAAAGATTTCCTATAATAAATAAAGATAGGTAGAGATAAGATTGTATACGAAGTAATAAAAAACAACTATGTGTAGGCGAAAATGAATATTCTTTTAAATAGCTATTATTTAGAGGGATATATATAAAGAAAGGATAGCTTTTAAAATAAAATTATCCTTTCTCTTTTTTGTTTATTCTCCATTTTTTAAAATCTTCTATTATTTCTAGAATTTCCTTTGCACTACTATATTTGACCATTACCTCAAAACTAATAATTCCCAAAATATAACAAACAGCTGTAAAGGGTCTATAGGATATTTTACTAAGCAGATATTCCGATAAACCATATACTACAATAGTTACTGCTAAAGAGGAAGTAAGAGCTTTAGATATTAAAACCTTAGGTATCTTATCTAAAAAAGTATGCAGCATATCCTTAGAGAAAGCCCCTAGAAAACAAAATACATAAATATAAATAAACAGTAGGAGATCTTCCTGAGAGATTAACATCACTTTGCGCCTTCTTTAGACATAAGGGAACAAGTTGGTTTTATATTATGATTTTTATTTATTGATGTATTGAGTACTTTTTTAGACCTATATTCTTTCTTTTTTTCTGTATTAATGATAAAGTTATGAATTGAAGCCAGACTAATGAATGATAAGAATAATATTAGAATGTTAATAAATATTTTCTTCTGTACATCATCTTCATTTAGATTTATTGACGATTTACTCTTACTTATTTCTTCTGTTTTTATTGAAGACATATTCTTATTACTAAAAGATTCATATGAATCTTTTAATGAAGTTTTAGCAGCTGCAATGTAAATAATAGAATCTTTAGTTAAATTATCAGAAAGATACAAGTCTTTGTATGACGAATAGATATTAAATGAAATAGCCATTGTAATAATGCATAAAAGTGCAGCTATGCATTTGGTAATAGAACATTTATTTTTCATATATTGTATCACCTTCCTTTCTCTTTAAAAAGGGCATAGCGAAATGCTATACCCTTAATACTAGGCATTAGTACTATATTTCCTGAGTAACTTCAAGCTCTGTAGTAGATGTTTCTACTAGATAAGCTCTGTCAACAGCAATTAAATCCCCAGAAATAGAACTAACAATATTTTTAGCAACAATAAGGTCCATTACTGTTTTTACTTCAGTTGCATCTAGATCATCTCTAGGTACACTTACTCTAATACTGACCTTTTTATCTTGATCGGTTTTAAATACCATTCTTAGATATTTCTCCATAGATTATCCTCCTTTCCTATTTAATAGGCTTCTTAGTAGACTACTCTAATAGTTCACATCTTTCAGCCATGTTCACGGCCTTTATAGAGTAAGGATAAAGACTAGCTACAGCAAGAGCAACTTCATAAACATCATCTAATGTAGAATCAGTTTTAAAGTTAGCGATTGCTTTTGCCATAATCTTTTCTTTTCCATTACCATCAAGACCTGTGATAAATCTACATGAAGCACTTCTTGTTTCATTAGATTTCATAACAGCCATAGAACTTCCTCCTTTCCTATTAAATTACCTATGGATAAAACTGTGCATAATGTGTGGATAAACTACAGGCAGTATATTATAAACTTACATATTTGAAAAATCAAAGGTTTTAAGGATTTTATCTGTATCTGGTAGATTTTTATCATAATCTAAGTCAAATAAATCCTCATCCTCATCATCAATAGTAACCTCCTCGATGCCCTCATCATCAATAGTAACCTCCTCGATGCCCTCATCCTCTATGTTTTGATTACCTGTGGAGTGATTAATAGGACATATTTGTCCACTTGTAGGGTAGAGTTTTCTTAAATTTTCTCTTTCTGAAATTTCTTCAATAGATAACTGTAGAGACTCAAGATGAACCTTTACTTCTTCATTTGGTCTAAATTTACGAATAGCAATTAAATTTTCATCGTTAAGCTCAATATCACTTAAAGTAATAGTAATTGTTTGAGTCCAATTTTCAGCAGCTACTTTATTTGTAATATCTATCTTTTTTACCTTTGCAATTATCATTGTGCAGGGCATTAAGCTTCCTCCTCTCTTGATTTTCTAATATCCACTTTTAAAGTGATATTTGTTAGGTCTAACGTCTACATGGACAAAGTTAGAATAAGTACCTATTCCAGTAAAACCAACTTCCTCTGCGTTTTTTGCAATTTGTGTAGGAGTAAAGCCAGGAGAGTAAATATCTGCAGCCATACCTTTCATATGATAGCTGTTAGATGATCCACCTACACGTTTATTACATTCCGGAGTCCTATACCCTGAGGTTACGTTAATGGGGTTATTTAGCTTGTCTCTTAGAAGTTGAAGTTTTTCTAGTAATTTGCTATCTAGCTTTACTACAGATCCACTATCTCTGCATTCAAATTCTTTAAGTTTAAAGTTTTTAGATATTTGGATATTGTTCATAAAATTCTCCTTTCCTTTAAAATTCAATATATTATACAAGGGGATATTTAAAAATTCAGTAAAGTAATAGGAATTATTAAAGATAAGAGGCTATTATACGTACTATAAAGGTTTCTTAAAATGGAGGGAAAGTTTTTAAAGGCAATAAGTTATCTTGGGATTTTTATTAATGGGATCTTTAAAGGGATTTTTCTTGAATAGGTACTTTAGTTATTTCCTTACGCAGTCCACTGCATTTTGGGTTAGTTCTAGGTAGTCTTGCAGCCGACTGTGTAGGTTTTACTGCCATCTCAGGGGTATTTGTTGCCACTCCATCCACAGACTGTAGCCTCTGGGGGCTTATCTTTGAAGCTGCTACAGACTGTTCCAGTCGCTAGGTCAGTCTTTGTGGGTCCTTTACTTCCGCAGTCAGCTACCTCTATGGTAGTTTTAGTTTGTCTTGTAGCCGACTGCTCCAGTTATCCTGTCAACTCTCGGGTCTTTGATGCCGCTCCCTTCACAAACTGTTTTCATAAGTTATATTAGAAATAGAGAATACGGTAGAAAAACAGATTGTTCCAGTCGTTAGGTCTATCTTTGGAGATATCTTGACCCATAATGTAGTGTCTTCGTAATCCCAACTAACGCTACGCTTTCCCTAAATGTCGTGTTTAGGAAATAGTTGCCTTACTTCAGGGAATTCCTCTAGGGTGGCAACTACCGTTACATAGGTTTAAGGTACTATAAGGATAGTTTTTATGGTCTGCCTTAAACAGTATTCCACTTTCCCTAAACGAACATTTAGTGAATAGTTGGGGAGTATGAGGTGGTAGGAAGGTTAGCTTTTTATAATATTTTATAGAATTACTTTAGGGTCTTTAGCTTTGCTGTCTATCTCTATGGTCTAATCGGTAGGGATTCCAGGCATCCCTCCTACATTATGGATATGATGGACAGCCATTTAAAGTAGTATCTATAGAGGCTGCCCACATACCCACAAAGTTTACTACTACTACTGCTACTACTAATTAGGGTGTAGCTCTGGAAGTTGTGCATGGTGGACAACTCATTCGGTCTATCTTTAGAGATAGTTGCCCACATGCATTACGTGGCCTATATATTGGGTCTTTTATTATAGTAGTTCTTTGTAGATTTTAGCTTTAGGGTCATGCAACGCTATTACCTACGTCCATAGGTTGCTTCTTTGGGGTCTTTTTAGGGTTATACTTTTGAGTTTCTTCTTTAGAGTCATAGCCACGTTATTCCCATACGTCCATAAGTGGCCTCTTTAGAGTCTTTACCTTAGTATTCATCTAGGAATTTTGCTAGGGTGGGACGTTGTAGCTCCTCCTCTAGGGTCAACAAACTTCCTAGTTCATTCCATAAAAAATATCTAACCACAGTCTAGCTATGCTTAGATATTTTTATTACTCCATTCATACGGAAGATTGTTCTTTGGGGTCTTTTATTGGTATTAGCAATAATTTCTGTATTTTAAGCTATATATTCTACTTCTTCCACCGCTCCTTCCCACAGACTGTAGCTTCTAGTGGTTTATCTTTGAAGCTGCTACAGACTGTTCCAGTCTCGAGAAAACTTTCTTAAAAATAAAGGGATATGATACAAACTATAGAAATAAATAAATGAATGAATGAAAAATGTGAAAAGAGGATTTTTTAATATTAATATATAAAATGTATTGTAAGGTAAAAATTATATAATAAAGAGGAGGTAATAAAATTGAGCATTTGGCTATTTAGAGCTGGAGAAAGTGGAGAGTATGAAAATAAATTTTTAAGTGATAACAGAGTATATTTAACATGGGATGAATTAGATATAGATTTAAAAAGACTTAGTTCAAAAGAAGAATTATACAATATTTTAATAGATAAATACGATTTAGATAAGGAAAAAACAGCAATAAACTGAGCTTCGCAAATATGGCCTATTGCACATAGTATGAGAATTGGAGATTGGGTTGCACTTCCTAGTAAAATTAATAGAACAATTCATTTTGGAGAAATAGTTGGAGATTATGTTTTTGATAAAAAACTGGGTAGTCCGTACTATCATTATAGGGAAATAAATTGGTTTGCACTTGATATACCTAGAGATAAGTTTGATCAAGATATCCTATATTCATTAGGTGCATTTATGACAGTTTGTAGGATTAATAGAAATAATGCAGAAAAAAGGATCAAGGATATGGCTAAAAATAATTGGAATATTAAGTAAAAAAACATAGGAGAACTTGTTGACGAAGAGAATGAAAAGACTGCCATTGACTTTAATGAATATATATTTGATAGAATTTCAGAGCATATAATAAGAAAGTATAAAGGCTATAGAATGGAAATGTTAATGTTAATTGAAGAAATATTAAAAGCAAAGGGATTTACTACATTTCGAACTCCAGAAGGTTCTGATAATGGTGTAGACTTATTAGCTTCATCAGGCACACTAGGGTTTAGTTCGCCTAAAATTTGTGTACAAGTTAAAACATCCGATACACCTGTAGATAGACTTACTATGGATCAACTAATTGGAACAATGAGTAACTATAATGCAGATTATGGACTTTTGATATCTTGGTATGGCTTTAAAAACTCTGTAATTAAAGAAATTCCTAAACAATTTTTTAAAGTTAGACTGTGGGATTCAAAGAAAATCATAGAAGAACTTTTTGCTAATTATGATATGCTTAGTGATGAAATAAAAACAGATATTCCATTAAAGCGAATGTGGATACCTAATATAGAAGAGGATCTTTAATATAAGATAACTTAAAAAGTGAGGTTTATATGGAAATCATTAAGAAATATATAGATGAAATTTCAAAATTATCAGAAGAAATAACTATTGAAAGTAGTTATATTAGAGTCGAGTATAGAGATGCTGTTTTCAAGCAAATTAAAGATTTACTGGATTCTATGTATAAAGAAATCAAAGAAAGTAGAATTGTAAAGGATGGAAAAAATTCTGTATACATATATAATTTAATGTGTTTAGCTGATTTATTAGACGAAATTTGTTTTACAAAAACAAAAAAGCGACCTAAGTCTAAAAATAATGAATGGAAAAATGCTGCGTTAGATAGATTAAATATTATGTTTATAAAAACGCTACAAGAAATAACTTATCTATTAGAGGGTGGATTTTCAAATGCTGCGCTTTCTCGTGTAAGATCTATATATGAAATATCAGTTTACTATAAAATTATTCAAAGTAATAATAATGACATAGCTGAAAGATTTTTAAAACATAGTAACTTTCAGAGGATAAAATTAGCAAAAGCTTTAGGAGATAAAGAATTAGTAAATAAAGTTAAGAATGATATAAAATGTTTTAATTATGAGAAGAATTTTATAAAAGACAATCAGTGGGCAAATCCTTTATTAAATAATGAACGGATTACATTTAAGGATTTAGCAAAGCTAACAGATTTATATGAACACTATGATTTATATGTTTTCGCATCTTCATCAGTTCATGCAAGTGTTTATAATTCGGCTAATGGTTTTGATATTCCTAAAAATATTAGAGGGCAAAAATATTGGAATACAGGCAGCTTAAAATTTGGAATAAATATAGTGTATAGTTGTTTTGTTACTATTGTTGGAGAATTTATTACTGAACTTTGTGATGAAAATTATTTACAGTCGATTTTTGTAAAGATGTTTATTAGTAAAATGGCTGATGTTAATACTGATACAGACATTTGGGAAGATATTGATTAATTTTATTTGTATGGTGTATAATCCTTTAAATTTCTAGTTTATTGTGGTTTTTAGAAGACAAAGAGATGTAGAATTCTGTATTTTAGTTCATAAATCGAAGAGCATAGAAATGGGACATTATTAATATAAAGATAATATGGTATGCCTATTTAAAGGAGAAATTATATGATTAAATTTACATTATATGAAAATGCTATAGATTCAATTAATCACGGAATTGAACATTTTGAGATAGGGAGCAAATGTAATTCAAGTAAAGATTTTAAACAAGCGATATTATTGATGTTTCAAGGAACTGAACTGCTCCTAAAATCATTGCTGAGCCAAGTTAATGTAATATATATTTTTGACAAAAATTCTCTCTTTGATAAATGTACCGATCCGTTAAAACCAACGATTGAAGAGCTATATAAATGTAAGTCTATTGATATTAACAAGTTGTGTCGTGAAATTTACAAATATTATCCAAGTGATTTTCCTAAAAAATCATTAAATATTGTGGATAAAATGGCAGAGATGAGAAACAAAATTCAACATTTTGGTATCGTTGCAAATATAACAGATGTCACTAATATGTTAGGCCAATTATACCTTGATGTTATATCGGTTGGACTTAATCTTCTAGGAAATATTATAGGACCAGGAAAAAATGAGGTGCTACAAGAAGAAATTAAAAAGGTTTTTTCTTTCTTTGAAAATGCTAAGAGTCAGGAGAAAGTTTTAAATATTCTTGGCAAAGATTTCACTAGAGGTACATGTAGTAATTGCAAGGAGTATTCATTATTTGTGCTTTATGGAAAATCAGGTTATCCAGAAAATGCTTATTGTTCAAGTTGTGAATTTGAACTGAAAAATATTGATATTGAAGATTTTAGGATATGCCCTGAATGTGGTGCTAACTCCTTATTATTTATTAAAGATAAATACCATGGTGTATGTTTATGGTATAGGTGTTGTACGCACAAAGATGGTGGTATACCCATAGATATGTATCCTTGTGAATCATGTGATGATTATATTATTGAAGGTGTATGCTCATGTAGATATACTGAAGATCAAGATGACTAACTTAAGAGTAAGTAGATAAAAATGTAATAGAAGGCCATATTTTAACTATAATTGATGGAATATATTATAAAGGTAATTAGCCTATAGGCCTTATTTAGGTTATTTAATATTTATGATACTTAATGCAATTTTACTTAAACTTTCTACCAAACCTTCTACCATAAATTCTACCGAGACGAATAATTTGATATAAAGTAGGATAAAGAGTGGATTATCTAGGTTATATTAAATGTGTAAATTTTAATGTGTATATAAAAAGTATAAATCCATATAAAGGCGAAAAAAGTCCCCTTCCCTACATTGGTAAGGAAGAGGTCGGCGGTTCGATTCCGCTCATCAGCTCCATAGAAACATTATAAAATACCACTTCTAGAAGGATCTAGGGGTGGTGTTTTTTTGTGTAAAGGTAAAAGTGTGCCACTTTTTTAAATATAATTAAAATGTGGTTTATTTAAATATATTTTTATAATAAACAACAGAATTAATTAATCTAAAAATAAATTAGATATGATACTATTGTCGAAATTTGCGAACGATTGATGTAGGATTTCATATGTTTGTCTTGAAAAATTAAATTATAGGGGGTTAAACAATGAGTAACATAAAAAAATTAAGCAAAGATATTTCAAACCAAATTATACGGGAGTCAGTAAAGATAGATGGATATTGACAGACCCTTATGATAATAAAACACAGCAATTTAAGATGAGTTGGATACCAATAGTTAGACATGCAGTAGTGAAATATAGAAATAGCCTTGATGATGCTAGCTTAAAATAATACTTTGAAGGGAGAGATAAAAAAGAATTTATAAGAGACAATATTTTGAGTAGAAGAAAATTAGCAAAACAAAGTAACTACAAATGTAGAGTTTGTAATCAATCATTAGTAGGAGAAGAACAATTTAAAATTAATCAAATAGTACCTAAAAGATTAGATGGAGATGAATGTTATGACAACTTGGAACTGTTATACCAAAGTTGTCAACTACAACATCAAATATTACTTGAAAAATATTGTGGAGATAAAAATTTACCTAAGGTAAGAACCTTCTTTAATAGTAATCATGTAGAACCTAATTCTAAGGACGGATATAGATTAATGAAAGAAGCTGAAAAGCTTCCTACCTACTCGACCAACAGATAAATAATGTGCATTAAGTGTTGTATATGTTAGATTGCATAAGTAGAATAATATGAAGTAAATGCAATTTATAAGGAGGAAATTTGATGGATAAAGGTCATAAGAAAAGGATAGTGCGCCTTATTGCTCCTACAGTCTTTCTTATAATAATATTATCGTTGATGTGTTTTTTGAGATACATTGATGCTTCGGTAATATTAGCAATCTATGTGCCAATTTGGATTATTGGGATGCTAGCAGCTCGACTTGACAAGATAGTATTTGCAAGCGTTTTTATAGTTTTTTCTGGAATAGGTATTATTGCTGAATATTTGATTCATGTATCCAATGGACCCCGTCCAACTATGGCAGGGGCATTTATGAATACTTTAATTCTATTTCTTGGTTTAATCTTAGGAATTGTGTTACAAATCTTAAGTAAAAGGAAACTAAAAAACAACAGCGAATAGTGCTATGACACATTTTTCATTAATTGTGAAGGAGCTAAGTAAAAGCTTAGATCACATAATATTTAATGTGTAATAGACAGAACAGGGAGGCTTCTATATTTATGACAACAAAACGAACTCTGCTAATGCTGCCTTTAATAGCATTAGGTGCAATATTAGTATTAAGGCTTGTCCTTTTTTCAGACAGTGGGACTACAGTTACCATAAGAAATAATACTAATCAAGCTATAGAAAATCTGGTTTTATCTTCAATCGATAATAAAGAAAAATGTAGTATTGCTAAAATAGATCCTCACGCCAATATTTCATTTAAATATAAAATTGGTGGGTTTAATGAAAATGCAGTCAATCTAAGGCATATATCTAATTCCGGAAACAGTAAAAATTATAATATTATAGGATATGTTACTTGGGGTTACTCTCATATAGATATAGATATTAATTCTGTTGAGAAGGATGGAGAATTGAATATAGAAGTAGATGTACCTAGATAAGAATGTGATATATTCAAAGTATTTTTTAGTAATAACAAAAATTAATTCGCCAACCACTTTTAGTGCGTTTTTGGTGAAAATATACAATAGATAGCCTTTATATAGATTTAATCATAGGTTTAATAAGGAGAGTTTATATGAAAGCATATATAGGGATTAAGTATTATGAAGATTATAGAAATAAGATAGTTATTGATGAATTATCATCAGTTCTTCAAAAAAGAGGATATGAAACAATTTGTATTGTCCGTGATATTCAAAATAAAGGACAAGAAAAATATAGCTCATATGAATTAATGAAATTAACATTTGAAAAGATTGATATTTGTAATCTAGTAGTTATAGACTTAACAGAAAAAGGAGTAGGATTAGGAATCGAGGCAGGATATGCTTATGCAAAAGGGATACCTATTATTACAATAGCTAAGAGTGGTTCAGATATATCGGAAACATTAGAGGGGATATCCCAAAAAATTATTTTCTATAATAATATTGAAGATATAGAGACTTTTTTATAAGAGATTATAATTTAATCTTTGGTAAACATTATCTTCCTAAGACGTAACAGATGGATTATACTTCGTATGATAGAGAAATACGAAGCAATTATTACCTATATTTAAGGGGAGGAAAATAATAATGAACAGAATTGAAATTTTGAGACAATATATTGACAATATACTTCTGAATATATCAGGTGTTGAAGAACGAAGATGTGCTTATGTACATTTATATGGGGTTGCTCAATTTTGTGCATTAATTGCATTAAAGCGTGGAAAGAATGTTGAACTTGCAACTATGGCAGGTATGCTCCATGACATATATTCCTATGCTAAAATGGATACTAAAGACCATGCACATAAAGGTGCTGTTTTGGCAAAGGAAATACTGACATCATTGCAGATAACGAATGAGGATGAAACTAAAATTATTTGTGATGCTATTTATACACATAGCGAAAAGGGATTGGTGCATCCTGATTTTAATGAGATTTTAATCGATGCAGATGTACTTCAGCACTGTTTGTATAATCCTATGTTTGAAGTAATGTCACATGAAAAAAATAGGTATGAAAAACTCAAAATTGAACTTGGTATTGCGTAAGATAGGGGCATAAGTCTTGCTTGGGAATTTTTATATAATGTAAAACAGTATATTATTGTGTATTGTGGAGGTTTTTAAATGGAGTTATTTGCTAAACCTGGAGTAGGTGGAATAATAGAGAAGAATATCGATGGAATAGATTACATATTAATTCAAGATAGGTGCAAAGATGAAGCTATATCAGAGTATGGATTGTTAGAAATTCCTGCTGGGGGAATAAGAGAATTTGAGAATATTTTCGATTGCTTGAGAAGAGAAATTTGGGAGGAAACTGGATTGAAAGTTACAAATATAAAGGGTGAAGATGAAGCAGTAATTTTAGAAACTAATGGATATAAAGTGTTAAACTATGCTCCGTTTTCTTGTAGCCAAAATATTCAAGGAACATATCCAATAATGGTAGAAATATTTATATGTAACGCTGATGGAGAATTATTAAACGAGAGTAATGAAACGAAAAATATTAGATGGATACCATTAAGAGAATTAAAGGAATTATTAGAAAGTGATAAGAGTTTATTTTATCCAATGCACATTATTACTTTAGAAAGATATTTAAAAACAAAATTAAGATAATTTTTGATGAAATTTTAAATTATGATGAGGAACAATTTAATATGCTTGTGTCGAGCATAGGTTAATGTAGATTAATTAATAACTAGATTGGATTAATTATGATTAGCTAGTATATATGAACAAATAAATGAAGTAAATATAGTTATATACAAAGTGCTTACAATAGAATTGGTAAGGAAGAGGTCGGCGGTTCGATTCCGCTCATCAGCTCCATAGAAACATTATAAAATACCACTTCTAGAAGGATCTAGGGGTGGTGTTTTTTTATGTAAATAGCAAATTGCAAACGAATTGCAAACATAAGATTTTTTCGCAAACAATAATTTAATTTTCATTAAGTTAATTATTCTAGAATCTATGTTTATAATATCTAGAATTTATATTTATAATATATTAAGGAACAAAAACTTGTAGAAGTTTTTATCGGGAGGGTGCCTGAACCATCTCGATTTTTTAGTTTTTAGTAAAATACAAAAATACTTTTATAGCATGACGTAAATGCTATTAGAATTATATAGCATATATGACATAATGACTATGAAATAATATTAATACTATTGGCAGATCATACCCAAGTGTTCTTTGTGACCGGGGGTCATTTATATTTATTATAGTAGCTTATAAAACCAAAGCAATATAAATTTTGTGCTTCAATCTGTATATTCTACTTCCTTTATCGCTCCTTCCCACAGACTGTTCTAGTCTTGCGAAAATTTTTTCCAAAATAAAGGAATTTCTCCAATATTATAGAAATTTATAAAAAAGATTAGGAGGAGATTGAATGATTACTGATTATAAGATGTTATTAATTATTTTATTAATAGGCTTGATAACTGCAGCTTTAGCCTTAGTAGGTATGGAGATTACTTTAATATATTAATATAGAAATGAAATAAAGATTAAAAAGGCTGTATATGATTTAAGATTTAATTTAACAGATGAAAAAGTAAAGAACTTTGGTTATTTAATGGATCATATTTATATACCAGACAGATCTTCTACCTGGAAAACTATTAGAGCAGGGTATGAGATTATTAATATGAGTTCAAATATTGATGAATCTTTGAAAAAAGATTTAAAAGTTATTTTGTTTGCTAAAGGAGCATTAATACCCTAATAAGTCACTTGGTGAGTAAATATTATTAATTGAATATGTGTAAAAATATTGTATGGTTTTACATATAATTACGGTATGTAGTATCGTGTAAAAAGTGTGAAATAAGAAAAAATTAGAAAACAAATTACCGAATCAACTAGCATATCATTATATAATATAATTTAAGGAGGAAGTGGTAGTATGATAGAAGGTAATTATAAGACAATTAGAGTTAGGGGATGAAGAGTACTTACATAAGTGGTGGAATACGGGTGAATTAATGGAACATGTAACTCATACTTTTGGAACGCTTCAAAGTAAACAAGCTATTAAGGATAGTATACAAAAGGATATAATAAATACTACCCTGTTTCCAGAAAGTAAAAGGTTTATAATATGTAAAAGAAATAATTTAGACCCAATAGGAGAAATGAATTATATTGGCTGGAATGGAAGAAATCAAAAATGTGAATTTGGTATTAAGATTTGTGAAATAGATGAGCAAGGGAAAGGGTATGGAAAAGATGCTTTATATCACTTTATGGATTTTCTGTTTAGATTTTTAAATCTTAACAAATTAGAATTAACTTCTATGAAGGATAATACTAAAGCTCACAATTTATATAAGAAACTTGGATTTAAGGAAATCGGCGTAATAAGGGAAGCTTGTTTCGATAGTAGGGAAGGAAAATTTGCTGATGTGGTATATATGGATTTATTAAAAAGTGAGTGGAATGAGGTTAAAAATACAATTGAATTTTAATATTATTACATCTAATCTATTAAGGGAGTATCAGATGTATTTTGTGTTAATAAGAATATACACGAAGCGAGGATAAGATATGAAAAAATATACTTGCCCATGTTGTGGATATAAAACTTTAGATGAAGAACCACCAGGGACTTATGATATTTGTACTATATGTTTTTGGGAAGACGATAGAGTACAGTTTGATGACCCTGATTACAAAGGAGGAGCAAACCGAGTTTCATTAAAGAAAGGGCAAAAAAACTTTTTGAAATTTGGAGCATGTGAAGAAGAAATGATTAAATATGTAAGAAAACCTCATAAGAATGATATAAGAGATAGTAATTGGAAGCTACTATAAAAACGAACTTTTCTTATTTTGTATCATCTATTTTAATGTGCAATGGATAAATTATTTATATAAGAGATAATATTGGATGGGTAGTATGTATGAATATAAATTTATAGAGATTCCAATTAGGAAACTTTCTACATAGATAGGTGACAGTTTTAAAAATTGTCAAGCTATCATTATGAAAGAGGCGGCTGATGGTTGGCGATTAGTTCAAGTTGTGATTCCACCAAACAAAAAAATGGGTGTCTTTTTTGCTTATGAATACCAGATAATTTTTGAAAGAGACAAAAATAGCCCAAATGTATAACTTCTATTAATAGCACATTTTTTTACAATATGAAACAAATAGAGAGGATTTTATTTCCCACATTCATTTAAATACCTAACAGTAGAATGTTTTTATAGTTGTTAAATACGTATTATATATCAGATTGACCTAGAAATCTTAGGATTGATTCATATAATCATAAAAACACATATTTGGAGGAGAAGAATGAAAGAAAAAAATTTGAAACGATATTATATTCTGGAGGCAATAGTACTAGCTGTTATAGCTACTTTTATATTATTTAATATTAATAAGAATAGTGACCCGTTCGAGGTAATCCGTAAAAGGCACCTACTTGAAGACCATGAACTTATTTATATTGATGAAACAAAAGGTGGAGTTCTGGTATATTCAGTAGGCAAGGAGAATAAAGGTAAAGATAATATGTATTATGTTGATATGGTTAAAAAATCATTAGGGAGTTATAAATGGGTTGGGGGTGGTGGACATGTAAATAGATTTATTCCAGATGATAATAGAGAATTCATTTTTTCTGCACAACTACTAAATGAATCCCCAAAAATAACCCCTACATTGTTTGGTATTATTAGAGATAAAGACGTAAGTAATATTTCCATTCGAAACCAGCAGGGATTATCATATGCAACTATTTATGATGGGAAAGACAAAGATGAGAGGATTTATGTTGTTTCTTTTGAAAACAATGTTTCAGAATTAAACTTCTTTTTGTTTACATTGATATATAAAGATGGCAAGGAGCTAGAATTTATAATTAATAAGGATATTAATAGGTTTAAAAAGGGATATAATCGCTTCTTCTTTGAAAATGATATAAAGATCAATTAGATGAATTTTGTATATAATGAAGCAGAAATGAAATTAAACTAATGAAACTATATTCGAGAAACTATCCTTAATAAATATAGTTCGTATCTTATTTTAAAGGTGTAACAAATCTATAATATCATATAATAAAACTATTATACTTTGAAGAAAGAGGAGTAAAAATGAAATTATTTAGTATAAAGAAGTTAAGTGTAATTTTATTAATATGTATTATATTCTCTGTAACTATATCTTATCGGAATAACATATATAGAGAAGATATTGGAGTTTATGATATTTACACTCTTGTTTTACTTGAAAAAAGAATTGATAATTTTATTGAAATATATAATAAAGGAGAAATCAGCAAGGACGTTGAAGAAAAGTTTGTGAATGAAATTGTTATTCTCAGTGAATATTTGAGAAGATCCCCTATGTTAAAATTTATGAATGAACCAGTTTATAAAATAAACGATTTTCTAGTATATGGATACGGTGAAAAAGAGGTTAAATCGATGATCAATTTGCAAAAGGAACTTCAAAGAATAACTTCACTATTACATGAAGAATCTAATGATAACATTGGGGTAGTTACATATAATTATTTCAGAAGCGAAAATAATATTAAAGACTTAAAGAGAATATTAGATGAAATAAGATAAAACTAAAATATATAAAGTATAAGTAAGTAATATAATAAAATATTTTAAAAGCTAGATATTATTATGATGATGTATGGCTTTTTTCATTAAAAGATTTTTTAGAATATATATTTAGGTATAACATATATAGGAATACTTATGAATTTTCCGATATTTCTAATTGGCAATTCAGCTATTATGTAGTGCAAGGTAGGCGAGTAATTAGAAGAGATTTGATAGGAATGGCACAAGAGCTGAAACTTAGAGGTTCGAGCTTAAAAGATTCTATAAGTGAAGATCTAAAAGAATTTACCAATGAAATAATAAAAAACAGTGGCGGACCATGTAAAAGAGAAATCTTATTAAATTTTTTATCCAAACTATCTGGATACTTCTTTGCATGGTTTCTATTATAGGCAATTTTAACCTATGGAAGATTATCGTGGGAAGTAAGCCCAATTATATATCCATTTTACGCTGGAGTGGTAATAATTAATTTTATAACGGAAGGGATTTTAGCTCCGATATTTAGCACAGAAAAAGGATTTAAAAGGCTGACCCACGGACAGTAAAAAAGAGAAGTTATCCAATAATGGATTATGTAGAAGTTTTGTACTAAAACTTCCAATAAAAATATATAGAAAAAACATAGCCAAGCCCTGAAACATAAGCTGAATCACCACAAACAACTTATAAAAAAGGAGAATGGCTATGTTAAATAATCAAGAATATATTACATCAAAATTAGAAGAAATTCTAAAGGAGAGGGAATATGAAGGAGAGTAAGAAGTTAAATATGAATTTAGCAAGTAAGATTATGTTTTTTATAGTAGCCACCAGTTTGTTATT
This sequence comes from Alkaliphilus sp. B6464, assembly GCF_018141165.1. NCBI lineage: Bacteria > Bacillati > Bacillota > Clostridia > Peptostreptococcales > Natronincolaceae > Alkaliphilus > Alkaliphilus sp. B6464. The sequence goes on along the minus strand of NZ_CP058557.1, from coordinate 3,142,838 downwards.
ATTAGTAGGCTGTAATGCTAAAGAGGCAACAAACGTAGTTGTGTTTCAGAATGTAAACCTTATTATGATGACTAGGGACAAGGTTCTAGAAAACCAAAGTGTAGTCATAAAAGATGGATTAATTGCAGAAATAGGGGAATTTCAAACAGTAACCATTCCTGAAGAAGCGCAAATTATAGAGGGAGAAGGTAAATATTTAATGCCAGGCTTAGTAGATATGCATGTTCATCAATGGCGTTATAGTGGGGAAGAAATTCTCTACTTAGCAAATGGTATAACAAGCATACAAAATATGTGGGGACTCCCTCAAGACCTGGAAATGAGGGCGGCTATTAATGATAGAAGATTTCTTGGTCCTAGAATTTTCACAACAGGTCCAATAATGGACGGCCCCAACCCCATATGGAAGGATAGTGTAGCTTTAGAAACCCCAGAAGAGGCAAGAAAGGCAGTGATCTCAGTGCAGGAAGATGGATATGATGCAGTTAAAGTCTATGAACGTTTACCTGTAGAAGTATACGAAGAGATTATGAAAACTGCAGAGGAAATAGGTATTAGGGTGGTAGGACATGTGCCAAGTGAAGTAGGCATAAGGAAAGCACTTGAACTAGGGCAAAATTCTATTGAACATTTAAGTGGCTATAGCTTAGAGAATATCGAAAATGAAGCAGAGATGACTGTAGGAAATAATGTTTGGAATACGCCAACATTAGCTATCATTCATATTCTTAAAATGGAAAATGAGATTGAAGGTTTAGAATATATTAACCCAGAAGTAACTAGGGCGTGGAGACATATGAAACGAATCGGTAGATATGCATTCGACTTGGAAAAACGACAGTATATTGTTCGCACTATACACGAAAAAGGAGGAAAACTATTGGCTGGCACCGACGCAAACAATCCTTTTGTAGTTCCAGGTTTCTCTTTGCATAGTGAACTAGAGTATTTAGCTGGTGCAGGATTAACACCCTATGAGGTATTGAAAACAGCAACCTATAACTCAGCTGAATTTTTAGGACAGTTAGATAAATTTGGAACAGTTGAAGAGGGAAAAGAAGCTGACTTAATTCTTTTATCGAAAAATCCTCTAGAGGACATTAAAAATACTAGAACCTTAGAAGGAACTATGGTTCGGGGAATATGGTTAACCAATGAAAGGCTCCAAGGAGAATTGGATAAGCTCAAAGAAAGTTATTAGCCTTTGAAAATGAGCAACCATAGCATTATTGAAACGGCCTTTAATTTTTCTTCTTACCAAAAGCTGTATTGTAATATCCCAGCTACATCACCTCATAATAATAATACAGGTAATTTTTTATAGGTTGAGCTGGTTGAATGTAGAGTAGGGATGAAGGGATAAGTGCCTCGTCCCTTTAAATATAATACAATACAATCATCGCGCGGCGCTTTGCACCGCATAGGTACAGTGTTTTTGTTTACTTTTGCTTTCACATTAAAAGTGAAGCTCTAACAATAGAAAAAGAGTTTAAACTTTGTTAAAATGAAGTTACCACACTACAAAACAACAAAGGAGAAACTCTTTATGGCTAGTGTAAGTGTACTTCAGTTAGAAAGCAATAGTAAAATTAAAATAAATTTCGATGGAGGCGATTTATCCTCCGACTCAGGACTGATTCTGATTAAGGAATTTGCCCATCCACAAGAACTCAAGGGTGTAGCTAACTTGCATACTGGAAGTAGAATGAATGCTGATGTTATTAAAATCACATTTGATAAGGATATAGAACTAACAGTTAAATGGCAAGGGAAAAGCGAAACGATAAAACTTGCAAGACAGAACAAATTAATTTGGAATCTTCTAATGCTGTGCAGAATTAGTAATTAATGGCTAATATGTAATAAACTTAATATTCGAGGTAGGAGAGAAAAGTAGTGAATAATATAGGATTTTTAGAAATAGTTATTTTAATAGCTTTAATTATGTATATATATCTTTTTTTAAAAGAGTTTAATAGACAAGAATACTTAGGAAGATTGATTTTACAAGTACCAAGAGATTTTAATACCAGAGCCTCTATATTCTTTTGGTCTCTACTAGGCTGTTTTTGGATATTTCTTTTAATATCACGATTAGTCAACTTAAGTAGATATGCTGATATGAACCCTACAATGAATTTAATGATACCTGTGTTATGGATACTGCTATGTATTTATCGTATATTACAACATATTAATGACAAAGAGATAAGAGAAAACGGAATAACAATTATACAAGGTGGTATAGTCTATTGGAAAGATATAATAGATTATAGGTGGCTTAAAGATGAAAAATTAGAAATTGTATTTCAGCAAAATTTTCGGTTTGCTTTAAATAAAAAAGTAACTAAGATATGGACTATAAATTCAGAAGATAAAGAAAACATCGATATGATATTTCATCGTTACTTAGATATAGGAAAATAAGGTTAATTAGTTAACTTTTTTGAGCATGTTGTACGTTACCTTTTTAATGTGTAATTAGAAGGATTAAATTTTACAAACAATGAGTAGATTAATGTGAAACATATGGTAGGTGATTATTAGATGGAATATATAGGAACTAAAGAATATTGGGATGAAAAATTTGCTAATAGAAGCGATAATCCATTAGATCCAGAAAAATCAATAGTTGAAAATGTCGTCTACTTAAAAAAAGGTACTGTTCTTGATATAGCATGTGGAGATAGTAGGAATGTTTTATTTTTACTTGAAAAAGGTTTTATAGTTACAGGGGTAACTTTAGTAGTAAAGCGCTTGAACGCCTGATGATGTTTGCTAAAAGAAATAATTATTTAGTAAATACAGTGCAAGTTGATTCTAAAATTAAAGAACAGGATTTAATTCGAGGATCTGATCTTGAAGATATAAAAAATTCATTTGATTTAATTAAGTGCGTTGAAAATGAAGATGAAAGAGGCTGTTTTGTTGCTTATATTTTTCGTAAAAGGATATTGAAAGACAAAAATAATACTACTCAGGGGGATAGATGATGGTAAGAGTTAAATTTTATGATTTATATACAATTGAGGATAGTAAGCTTAAGTTTGCAGTTATTATGTCAAGGTTTAAAGATAAATGGATATTTGTAAAACATAAGGATAGACTGACATGGGAAATTCCAGGCGGACATAGGGAAAAAAACGAGGATATCAATTTTGCAGCTTCAAGAGAATTAAAAGAAGAAACAGGAGCAAAGGAATTTAATATTATACCAATCTGTATATATTCTGTATATAAAGATGGAGTTGAATCCTTTGAACAGTTATTCTATGCTAATATAACATATCTTGATAAATTACCAAATTATGAAATAAGTGAGATTAATCTATTTGATACGAATCCAGAAAATTTAACATATCCTCTAATTCAGCCACACCTATTTAAAAAGGGTGAGGAATTCTATGAGAAACTTATAAAAGATTAAATAGGAGGATAGTGATGGTAAAAATTAGAGGAGCTACTCCAAGCGATGCAATGAATTTTTAATATTTCTACATAAGTTAGATTCCGAAACTAGTTTTATGTTGTATGAGCCAGGTGAAAGAAAAACAAACGAAGAAAATTTGAAAAGAAAAATCTTGTTTAGTAGATGGAGTATTTGTTGATGAGTATTATATGGCAAAATTATTGAACTAAAGCTAAACTATGTCTTGTGTATAAAGTGTGGGATTTAAATATTGGGGATAGGGGATTAGTGAGGAATATGATAACTAAAAATGTAGTGAAAAAAACAATTTATTTAATCTTAATTACAACTGTAGTATTTCTAAATTTAGTGGCCTGTAGTAGCTTAGAATCAACAACATATATACATAATGAAGAGAGAGACAAAAAATGGGAAGAGGATATTAATGTTTTTGTAAAGGAACTTCCAAAAAGGCATGTTAATTTATTTTTTAAAACTACAGAAAAGAAGTTCTATAAGGATGTAGAAGAATTAAAACAAAGAATTAATTTATTAACTGATGAAGAGATTATAGTGAATTTATTAGGAATAATTGCGTCAATTGGTGATACATATACAAACTTATACTGGGAGTGGAAGCTAGTTTATCCACTAGAACTTTACTGGTTTGAAGATGATATTTATGTCATCAATACTACACAAGAGAATTCGGATATTTTATATGGCGAAGTTGTATCTATTAATGATATAAATATGGAAGATATAAAAAAAGAAATTAAATCTATTATATCCTATGATAATGAAGCTGATTTAAGAATTAAAATACCCGAGTATATTCTTTCACCAGAAATACTATATGGACTTGGCATAATTAAAGATAAGAGTCAGGTTAAGTTTACTTTCAAAACTTTAGATGGAGAGCTAATAGATAAAACCATAGTATCCCGCAAAACATCTGATTCCTTTAAGTTTATACTTAGTAATGACAATAATGAAGTTCCTTTATATTTAAGAAATTCAGATAAATATTATTGGTATGAATATTTAAATCAGGAAAATCTAATGTATGTTAAATATAATCAGTGTGCTGAGATGGCGCAGCAATCCTTTAGAAATTTTACAAAAGAGGTTATTAGTGTTATTGATGAAAATAAAGTAGAAAAAATAATAATAGATATGAGAAATAATGGAGGAGGAAATTCTAGGATTATAGCTCCCTTAATGTCAGAAATCTTAAAGAGAGATAACTTAAATACATCAGATAGTTTATATATAATTGTAGGGCGACAAAGCTATTCCTCTGCCATATTAAATGCAATGGACTTTAAAAAATCTAGTAATGGGACTTTCATAGGTGAGCCTACAGCTGGTAAACCAAATCATTATGGAGAGATAAGATCATTTAATTTCAAAAACTCGCCTTTTGCAGTAGTATATTCAACAAAATATTTTAAGCTTTCAAATGAGGATATAGAATCTTTTATTCCAGACAAAGTAATTGAACCAACAATAGAAAGTTATATAAATAAAGTTGATCCAGTTTTTACATATATTTTGAATCAGTAAATATGTATTACAAAGGATGACTGTGGAGGAATGATTAAGATAGGAGCGAGGAATCTTATAAAAAATAAGTATGATGTTAATTGGAGGATTAAGAAAATAGTGGAGGTTGAGATTTAGTATAGAGTAGGTAGTTGCCTGCTCTTTTATTTTGTATTTTGCGATCTTGCAGGAAATATCTTGTAAATATAGAAGTTATTACGATAGGAGAGCTTTATCGCAGAAATATAGAAAAAGACATTTAAGAGCATATGATATAAAAGATATAAAAAGAGATGTTGTAGGGTTTATGAAAAATACGATATATAAAGTTGAAAGAGAGGAGAACTTAAGGAGAGCGGAATAATGAAAACGAGTGTGCTGGATTTAAGTCAAAAGATGCTAATAATCACTATTTCATCTTTGATTATATTTGCTTTTACGGGTTGTACCTTGCAAGGAAGAGATGATACAATAGGGTTGGCATCACAAAACGAAATACAAGAAGTTGATGAAAATGTAATCGCAATAATAGATGGAGAAAAAGTGCATAAAGAAGAAAGTTGAAGAACAAAAGATAATAGAACTAGGGATTACGGCAAGTGATGAAGAGGCTAGGGAAGGATATGAAGAAATAGTTTCTATCAAGCAAGCGTATTTAGATAAACTTATTAAAGAAGCAGAAATAGGTGTTCAAGAAGAATATCTTGATTTTATACCAGAAATATTTGAAGTAAATAAGTTGAATGTAAAAAATTAAACGATATACATAAACAATAAACATCTTTAACATATTGATCTGTAGATATCTTTATTAATTGAAATAGGAAATTTCTAATATTTAAAATGATATCAGAACAATAAGATAGGTGGGAGGCTTAGGATGAAGAATAAAAGGGAATTTGTTATAGGGATTATGTTGATTTTAGTTGGAGTTATTGGACATATAAACACAAATTCAAATCCAGTACCTATTATAGAGCGAATATTTAAACCAATACACAGAGGTAGTGGAACGTTTCATTATGCAGGACTAATACTATTGATTATATATTATATAGGTTTCAAAAAGGTACTAAAATCTTTTGGAAAAGAGCTTAAAACACAGGGAGAAAAAACACTTTTGTTAATTGCAGTAATATTTTCAATTAGCTTCATAAATAAGTCATTTATTTTTATAGAAAAAACATATAAAACTTTTCAAGGTGATGTTAAGGCAATCTATGTCCATAAGGATAACTCGAATATAAATTTCGAAGGAATAGATAATGAAATAATTGAAGGAAATGCGACTTTTGTGTTTGAAAATATGAGCAATAAGGATATTAAAATGCATGTTAAAATTAATCTTCCGGACAGATTAAAAAGTAGGGTAGTTGAGGAGGAAGTTATATTGAAAAATGATATGGGTGAATTAGAGGTTTTTACCATACCCAAAAGGAGTAAAGAAAGAGTAGAAGTTAGTTTTTACGTACATAACAGCACTGCTCAAAACTTTGGTCAAGCACATTCAAATGACTTTGATTTTGTATTATTTGATAAAGATAAGGAGATTGAGTTTAAAAAGCGATATGAATTTTAGGTAAACTTATTAAAATAAGGTGTTGACTTGTATCTGAATAGATAAAAAATATGTAACAAGTATATATGTGTTAACGTATATAAGCAGAGAGTAGGAGCTCACTGCTTGTCGGAAATGTATATTCTTTATGACGAATTTTCTGAAGGAATTATGGCGGTTGAAGATATAGATGAAAATCAAGTTAAAGGTATAATAGAAATGACAATTTTATATTTTAATAAAGAAAAGTATTCAGAAAAGGTAAAAAATTTATTAAAGGCTTTTTTCAACTGATAAAGATTTAGATATATAAATGTTATAAAATGCCGTTTGTAGAAGGACCTAGGGGTGGTGGTTTTTTATGTATATATCAAAGGGTAGCTGAGCTGATTGTTAATAAAAACAACTTGCCTTTTCTGTATTTGCAATGTATAAAATGCTTTACAAAGAAAAAGAGATATGATAATATCTGAATTGTAGATAATGTTCTAATTATAATGTATGTCAAACAAAACATATTACTGTTTTGCCTAGAACGATTATGAAAAATATAATAATAATGACAGGAGAACTGGAGTGTCAACAATAAATAACAACTTATTAACATGTGTTGTTTAATTGTTGTCTTTTTTTTGTAGAAATAGAAAAGAAACAATTCTAAAATAGGGATATAGCAGCTGTTAAAAAATGGTTACTAAAAAATAATGCTTATTTAAATGATTAATGTGTTATTCTAATTGACCTACAAGAAGCGATAATGGTATTCTAAAAGTATATATTAGACTATATAATGTCTGATTAAAAACATATTTAAATTGATACTACAAATAATCTGACTATATGTAAGAAGTTATAAGTTAGATTATAAATTGTTAGTAGATATTTAATATATTATGTAAAAATAAGGGGGAAATTTAATGAAAAAGATTTTGTCAGTTGTACTAGCATTAATTCTTACTTTATCATTAGCTGCATGTGGTAGTAAGCCTGCTACTGATGCAAGCGGTAATAATGTGGAAAAGAAAGTTATTAAAGTTAGTACAAAATTTGTTGATGATGAGCAAACTGCTATATCATTGAAAAAAGTAGTAGAAGCAATAAATGAAAGAAGTAAAGGTTCATTAGAATTACAATTGTTTACAAATGGTGTTCTGCCAATAGGTAAAGATGGAATGGAACAGGTAGTTCAAGGATCTGATTGGATCTTAGTAGATGGTATAAACTTCTTAGGAGACTATGTACCGGATTATAATGCAGTAACTGGACCATTTTTATATCAAACATTTGATGAATATCTTGCTATGACAGAAACAGACTTAGTTCAAAATCTACATAAACAAGCAGAAGAACAAGGAATAAAAGTGCTTTCTATAGATTGGTTATTCGGATTTAGAAGTATGATGACTAATAAACCAATCAAAACTCCAGATGACATGAAGGGATTAAATATTAGGGTCCCTACTAGCCAATTATACACTTATACTATAGAAGCTATGGGTGGTAACCCTGTTGCAATGCCTTATCCAGACACTTATGCAGCAATTCAACAAGGTGTTATAAATGGTGTAGAAGGTTCAATAATGACTTATTACGGAACTAAACAATACGAAAATGTTAAAGAATACTCTTTAACAAATCACTTATTAGGAGTTTCAGCAGTTACAATTTCAACCAAAGTTTGGGATAGCCTAACTGAAGAACAAAGAACTATTATTGTAGAAGAGTTCGAAAAAGGTGAAGCAGATAACTTAGCTGAAACTATTAGACTAGAAAAAGAGTATGAAGATTTATTAAAAGCAGAAGGTGTAAATTTCTATGAGGTAGATGCTGATGCTTTCCTTAAGGCGGCTGCTCCAGTATATACAAAGTTTGATAAATGGACACCAGGTATCTACGAGAATTTAATAAAAGAATTAGAAGTTATAAAAGCAAACTTAAAGTAATCTATTATTTGCTATATGCCAAACAAAAAAGTTGGAAGGAGTAAATCTCCTTCCAATTTTAAAGTGAATTATGCTAATGTTGAAATCGAAAATTCCTCCACAAAATTAGAAGGAATAAAATAAAATGGTTTTAAGGAAAACTATTATATTTAATCCTCAACTATTGTTGAGAGGCTATTAATCGCATAGGAGGTAGACATGGATAATTTTTTAGAAAGATTTAGAAAAGATTTTGAGCTTTATTTAGGAAGCCTTTTCTTATCAATAACTACAGTTATAGTAATTATGAACGTATTTACTAGATACTTTTTAAGGTTTACATTTACCTGGGCAGAAGAAGTTGCTGTAGGTGCATTTGTATGGACTATATTCCTAGGTTTTGCTAGTGCATATAAAAAGAAGGACCTTATAGGGGTAGAAGTATTAGTGGTTTTATTACCTGAAAAGGGAAGAAATATAGTAGAATTTTTAACTTCTATAATTATAACTATTTTATCAGCACTTATGTTTTACTTTAGTTATATCTATGTAGCAGGATCTACAAAGATAACAGCGGCTTTAGAAGTATCTTATAAGTATGTATATGCATCTATAGTACTTGCTTTTGCATTGATTACTTTATATTCAATTTATTTTTCCATACAAAGTTTCAAAAAATTATCTTTTAATAAAAGTATAAAAAATTAGGCGGTGAAATAATAAATGCAATCTATTCTACCAATTATAGTTTTATTTATTTTATTTTTTCTAAACATACCAATAGCATACGCATTAATAGGTTCTTCCTTATTCTATTTTATATTCATTAATACTACGATGCCTATGCAAATGATAATTCAACAATTTGTAACTTCAGTAGAATCCTTCCCATACTTAGCAGTCCCATTCTTTATTATGGTAGGTTCTATAATGAATTATTCAGGAATAAGTGAAGCATTAATGGATTTTGCCAACGTTTTAGTAGGACATACTAGAGGAGGACTAGCCCAAGTTAACGTACTACTAAGTGCATTAATGGGTGGCATTTCAGGTTCTGCAAATGCAGATGCAGCTATGCAATCTAAAATACTAGTTCCTGAAATGGAAAAAAAAGGATTTTCTAAACCGTTTTCAGCCGCAATAACTGCTGCATCATCAGCAATAAGCCCAGTTATCCCTCCAGGAACAAATCTTATACTATATGCAATAATTGCCAATGTTTCAGTAGGTGATATGTTCTTAGCCGCATATATGCCAGGTATATTAATGGCTGTAGCTTTAATGATAGCTGTTCATATTATTTCGGTTAAAAGAGATTACAAACCAAGTAGAGATAAAATGGCATCTTTTGGCGAACTTTTTAGACAATTTTTAAAATCTATTTGGGCACTACTTATTCCTTTCGGAATAATCATGGGAATGAGAATGGGTATGTTCACTCCTACAGAAGCAGGGGGAATTGCAGTATTATTTTGTATGATAGTAGGACTTTTCGTGTATAAACAATTAAAATTAGAACATATACCATTAATATTGAAGGACACAGTAAAGAGTACTGGTGCTGTAATGATTATAATTGCAAGTGCTAAAGTGTTTGGTTACTACCTTACATTAGAAAGAATCCCACAAATAATAACAGAGGGACTTATGAATATGACAGATAGTCCTTTTATATTACTAATGGTAATTAACCTACTGTTATTATTTATAGGAATGTTTATTGAAGGTGGGGCAGCATTAGTAATTTTAGCTCCATTATTAGTACCAGCAGTTAAAGTATTTGGAGTAGACCCTATACATTTCGGAATTATATTTATAGTAAACATAATGATTGGAGGATTAACTCCACCATTTGGATCTATGATGTTTACAGTATGTTCCATAGTAGATGTAACTTTAGAGGACTTTATAAAAGATGTTTGGCCTTTCATAGTAGCCTTATTAGTAGTACTATTACTGGTTACTTATTCTCAAGGTATTGCATTATTTACTTTAAACTTATTTAGATAAGTTTGAAAAAGTAGAGGGAGGAAAACTTTGGAGAGTTTAAAAGAAAAAAGCATATTTTTATTAGATATGGATGGAACTATCTATCTTGGTGATGAATTAATCGATGGATCGAAAGAGTTTCTTGAAACTATAAAAACTAAGGGAAAAAGATATATTTTCGTTACAAATAATTCATCAAAAAGCAAAGAAATATATGTAGAAAAGCTTAAAAACTTGGGCATACAAGCTTCAGAAGAAGAAGTATTTACTTCGGGAGAAGCTACTACTATGTATCTTAAAAAACAAAAAAAAGGCGCTAAAATTTATCTGCTAGGAACGAAGGCCTTAGAAGAAGAATTTATAAGAGAAGGCTTTATTTTAGAAAAAGAAAGACATAAAAACATAGATTATGTAGTATTAGGATTTGATACCACCTTAACTTATGAAAAATTATGGGCAGCATGCGAGTATATATCTGAAGGGGTAGAATACATAGCAACACACCCAGACTTTAACTGTCCTTTAGCTAATGGAAAATTCATGCCAGATGCAGGTGCGATGGCTGCATTTATAGAGGCTTCTACTGGAAAAACGCCAAAAGTAATAGGCAAACCAAATAAGGAGATAGTAGAAAGTATTGCATCTAAATATGGTTTAAACAAAGAAAATATGGTAATGGTAGGGGATAGACTTTATACAGATATTAAGACGGGAGAAAATGCAGGTATAGTTTCGGTATTAGTTTACTCTGGTGAAACTAAAGAAGAAGATTATATCAGAAGTGAGACTAGAGCAGATTATGTGTTTAATTCTGTAAAAGATATGATAGATTTAATTTAGTTTTGAACCATAAAAAGGCTGTTATAGATTTGATGTATCAGCTAACGTTGTAGGTAACTCAAATATGCTGTGATATATAGCAAGATAAGAAAATATGATGAAAATAGAACAGCATTTGATATTTAGTTTGTTTATGCTATGCTATATAAACATAAACAATAAACACTTCAAAAAAATAAAGAATATATCATATAAAAAAGTGAAGTTACTTATAAAATGAAGGAATGATAGTGTGAAAGAAACAATAGCTAATAGAGTTGAATTAAATCCTGTTATTGCAGCTGTTCAGAATGAAGAAGACTTAGAAATTGCAATCAAGTCCCAAGTAACTACTATATTTTTACTATGTGCCGATATATTTAATGCGAAAACACTAGTTGATAGAATCAAAAATGCTGGTAAGAGCGCTTTAATACATATTGATTTTCTCGAAGGAATAGGAAAAGATGCTAAAGCTATTGATTACATTGTCGAAGTTATCAGGCCAGATGGTGTAATCAGTACAAAGAGTAATCATATAAAGATTGCTAAGGAAAAAGGAATGTTTACAATACAAAGATTCTTTTTAATTGATAACAAGTCTTACGAAATGACTAAACAAAGTGTCAAATCTAGACAGCCAGATATGATTGAAATTATGCCAGGAGTTATGCCAGGAGTAATAAGTCGTATTACTAAACAATTGTCTATACCCGTTATAGCAGGAGGGCTAATTGATAGTAAACAAGATATAATGGAGGTTTTAAAGGCAGGAGCTATAGGTGCATCAACCAGCAAAAAAAAATTATGGGAATTGTAATAATAAATTTTTGTTGTTATTGCAGATGAATATATTATACTCTTATTTATTTGCACATAAAATCTATATATAGTATAATATATATGGTAATTTAATATAAAAGAATATTAATGGTCGAGAACAGGAGAGCCGTGTAACTAAATCTATTTAATATAGGTTTTGGTTTACATGGCTCTTTTTACATTCTCATTAATATATCACTACAAAGCTAATTTTATAAGGGAGGAACATTACAATGTATGATATTACAGTCATTGGAGCAGGTATAACAGGGACTTTTATAGCTAGAGAGCTCTCAAAATATCAGTTAAAAGTGTTATTAATCGATAAGGAAAATGATATAGCCAATGGTACTACAAAAGCAAACAGTGCTATAGTTCATGCAGGATATGACGCTAAGGAAGGTACATTAAAAGCTAAATTAAATGTAAGAGGAAATGAACTTTATGATGAGATATGTGAGGAGCTAGATGTTCCTTTTAAAAGAATTGGATCTTTAGTTTTAGCCTTTAATGATAAAGACATGGAAACAGTACATGAATTATATGCAAGGGGAGAAAGAAATTGCGTTCCTCAGATGGAAATATTAGATAAAGAAAGCGTACTTAAACTTGAAAAGAATTTAAGTGAAGATATAGTAGGTGCGCTACATGCAAAAACAGCTGGAATAGTTGGACCTTGGGAATTGGCTATTGCACTAGCAGAAAATGCAGTAGAAAATGGTGTGGAACTACTGCTAAATAGTACAGTAACTGATATACAAAAAATAGCAGATGGTTATAGTATTACAGCTGGAGATAGAAAGCTAGAAAGTAAAATAATTATAAATTGTGCTGGACTTCATTCTGATGATATTAATAATATGCTAAATACTCAAAGTTTCGAGATATTACCTAATCGTGGTGAATATAACCTATTTGATAAGTCAGTAGGAAACATAGTTAATAGCGTAGTTTTTAGATGTCCTTCAGAGGCTGGTAAGGGAGTACTTATTACGCCTACAGTGCATGGAAACTTACTTCTTGGTCCAACATCAGAGTATATAGATAGTAAAACTAGCTTCGAGACGACACTTGAAGGACTGAATTATATTAACGAGCATGCTCACCATACATTAAAGCAAATAAGCTTTCAAGGTGTTATTACATCATTTACGGGCATTAGAGCAAAGACAAAGAATCAAGATTTTATTATTGAGGAATCAGAGGAATCTTTAGGATTTTTCAATGTAGCTGGAATTGATTCTCCAGGTCTTACAGCAGCTCCTGCCATTGCGGAATATGTTGTAGAGTTAATAAAAGGAAGATTAGGAGATATTGAATTAAATCAAGATTTTAATCCAAACAGAAGACCTAGCATTCACTTTATGGACCTATCTGATGATGAGAAAGCAAAGCTGATTGAAAAGGACCCTAGATTCGGAAGAATTATTTGTAGGTGTGAAAACATTACTGAAGGTGAAATTGTAGACGTTATCAATAGAAAAGCAGGAGCAACAACATTAGATGGAGTAAAGAGAAGAGCTAGACCAGGCTCTGGAAGATGTCAAGGCGGATTCTGTGCTCCGAGAGTAATGGAAATTTTAGCTAGAGAACAAGATATAGACATAACAGAAGTTGTAAAAGATCGCCTTAATTCTTATATACTAACAGGAGAAACAAAGTAGTATAAATACGTAGAAGAGTAGGAGGGAGCATTTTGGTACACTATGATATTGTAGTAATTGGTGGAGGTCCAGCAGGACTTGCGGCTGCTATAGAATCACGAAAAAACGGAGTGAAAAATATATTAGTAATAGAAAGAGATAGAGAATTAGGTGGAATACTGCAGCAATGTATTCACAATGGATTCGGACTTCAAATTTTTAAAGAGGAACTTACAGGGCCAGAGTATGCTGAAAGGTTTATTAAGGAGCTTATTAATATGGGTATTGAATATAAGCTAGATACAATGGTTCTTGAGGTTTCAGATAGCAAAATGATTACAGCTGTAAACCCAACTGATGGAATGCTTCATATACAAGCAAAGGCTATAATACTTGCAATGGGTTGCAGAGAAAGAACTAGAGGTGCTATTAGAATACCTGGAACTAGGCCAGCAGGAGTTTTAACAGCTGGAACAGCTCAAAGATTTGTTAATATTGAAGGACATATGATTGGAAAAAAAGTAGTTATTTTAGGTTCTGGAGATATTGGACTAATTATGGCAAGACGTATGACTCTTGAGGGGGCTGAGGTGCTAGCAGTTACAGAACTAATGCCATACTCAGGAGGATTAACAAGAAATATTGTTCAGTGTTTAGAGGATTTTGACATTCCACTTTACTTAAGTCACACAGTAATAAATGTTGAAGGACATGACAGAGTAGAAGCTGTAACTATCGCTCAGGTTGATGAAAGATTAAAACCAATAAAGGGAACAGAAAAAAGGTTCGAATGTGATACGCTGCTACTATCTGTAGGTCTAATTCCTGAAAACGAACTTTCAAAATCTGCAGGAATAAAGCTTGATAATGTAACATCAGGTCCAATCGTAAATGAATCTATGGAAACATCTGCTGAGGGAATTTTTGCCTGTGGTAATGTTGTTCATGTTCACGATTTAGTAGATTGGGTTACAAAGGAAAGTAAAAGAGCAGGTAAAAATGCTGCAAAATATGTTAAAGGACAATTAGAGAATAATTGCAAAAACATAAAAATCAAGGGAATAAATGGAGTACGATATGTTGTTCCTCATATAGTAAGACCAGATAATGTAGAACAAACAGTAGAGCTAATGATGCGTGTAGACAATATATATAAAAATGTAAAACTTGTTGTTAAAAGTAATGGTGAAGTAATAAAAGAAGTAAAAAGAAAACATGTGGCTCCTGGAGAGATGGAAAACATTAATTTAGACTTTAGCAAGTTTAATTTAGGTAATAGTGATGAAATTTCTATAGAAATTGTTAAGGAAGGAGAATAGTCATGGAAGCTAGAGATATGGTTTGTATTGTTTGTCCATTAGGGTGTAAGTTAAAGGTTATAAAGAATGAAGAAAGTCAAAATGGCTACACAGTTGAAGGAAATAAATGCTTTAGAGGTATGAACTATGGTATTACAGAAATGACAAATCCAACAAGAGTACTTACAACAACTGTTATTATATCTGGTTCTTCTATAAGAAGACTTCCTGTTAAAACATCAGGGCCAATTCCTAAACATCTGATAGAGGAAGCAATGAAAATAATTAATGAAATAGAGGTTAAAACACCAATTAAAGTAGGTCAGGTAATTATTAAGAATATTCTAGGGACAGGAGTAGACGTAATAGCGTCTAGAAGTATGTTTATAAATTCAGAAGAAGGTTATTTAAAAGACCATTTAGCTTAAGGCTAGGATCTTTTAGGTACTACAATAAAGGAGGTAGAGATATTGATAAGTGATTGGGAAGTTGCTTTAAGATTGATATTATCAGCTATAGCAGGAGGTGTTGTTGGTCTAGAAAGAGAGGCTAACAATCGTCCTGCTGGACTTAGAACCCATATATTAGTTACATTAGGCTCTACCCTAATTATGTTAATATCTATGTATGGTTTTCAGGGACTAGGTGCCAATAATAATGGTGGAGAGCCTGCTAGATTAGCTGCTCAAGTAGTTAGTGGAATCGGGTTTTTAGGGGCAGGAACCATTATGAGAACAGGAGGCAATATTAAAGGGTTAACTACTGCTGCAAGTATTTGGGTTTGTGGAGGTATAGGATTAGCTATAGGCAATGGTTATTATTTAGGGGGATTTGCAACTACAATAATAGTTTTGTTTACCCTAGGAAGTTTGGGTTTTATAGAAGAGAAAGTATTTAAAAGCCAATATAAATCATTAATCGTTCAGTGTAAAGAAAGATCTGGATTAATAGGTGATATAGGGCATATACTAGGCAAACATAACATTAATATTAAAGATATTAAGGTTAATAGCGAATATGATGATGAAGCATACGAAGAGTATGTAACAGAAATTAGATTTATGGTGAAGTTACCATCTAAACCTATAAGTCAAAGTTTTTTTAGTGAAATTTTAAATGTACATGGAGTAGAAGATGCAATATGGGAAGGAGACTTATCAACGGCATGTCTATCCTAAATTTTAGATATTTTTTATGGGATAGTGGTGCTTATAAACTCCTAGATACTGTAAAATTTATGATAATAGAATAATTAATTAAAAGCGTACATAGATAAACTTTATGTACGCTTTTTTATTTTGTATTTTTGTAATCTTGCAGGAAATAATTTGTATATATAGAATATATTATCTATATTTGTCTATTTCATGTTACTAATTATTTTTGAAATTAGTTAATGAGTATAAATAGTTCAGAGGGGAGAATAAAATTGAAATTATTCAAGAAATTATTTATGTTAGCTCAAGAGAAATATTATGAAAAAGAGAAATTAGTATCAACATTATTTATGTCGTATTCTTATAATGATGTGTCTAAGACCCATTCAATGATGCGTTTAGATGCTATTAAAAATGTAGTAATATATCTAAGTGGCATTGTAACTTTTTGGGGATATTTAATTTGGAAGGAATGGAGAATTACCTACCCTAGAGCTAGACCAAGCGACTGTAACAGTCTGTATCGCTTAATTTTATATATTGTTTATTTGATATAGTGATAGTGGCCTTTATGGACGTAGGTAATAATAAGCTACTTTTCCAAAATGAGGTGAGATAATAATGATTCCTATTTTATTTATTATTTGCTATACAAAAACTGGCAACTAATAAATTCTTCACTGAATGGAGTAATTGTCTTTGTTTCAGGTATAGAAACTTTAAAGGCTTCGCCCTAGGAGGTAATATGAATGGATAAAAATAAACAAATACTTTATTGTATTTTGGGAAGCGTGATATTAGCTTCATTAAATAGTAGTATATTTGCATATTCTAAACTGGGGATGTTTCCAGGAGGATATGGTACAAGTATATTTGGAGAAATCATAGTTTTACTAACTAATATACTATCATTGGCAGGATTTGTATTATTAGCAGTATTTTCTATCATATTGATTATTAAAAATATTAAGCTAAAAGGTAAATAAATTTACGGCACATAATTCTTAAAGAACTAAACCGCCCAAGGCGGTGGCAGAAGACTTTTCTAAGAGCTAAAAGATCAAAAGATAAATATATAAAAATAAAGTGTCATCTTATACCATGCATTTTATAAAAGTAGGTAAATAAGATAATATAGAAAGGTAGGTTAGTATGGATATAATAAAAATTCTTAAAGGAATAGCTTGTGGTGTTATTTATATATCATCGTTTTTTTGGACTATGGTTTTGACATTGACATATAGCAACTTTGATTTTTGGATTATCCTTTTAGTAGCTATTTTGACAAATATAATAATTGGTTTTTTAATGTCATCAAACACTCATCGAAATTCGTTTTATAAATGGTTGATTTCATTACCGGCAGGGACTATAACTTTTTTAATATATAGAGAAACAAATTTTATCTATTATTGGTTAAATAGAATACATCCAGAATATGGGAAATTATCAGCTGGGGGTAATTTTGCTATGTTTTTTTATATGATATTTTACCTATTAAGCTTCTTTATTTCAGTTATTATATCAGTCTGCATTACAGGTGAAAAAATAAAAAAATATAAAAAAATAGATTCCAGTAAGTTATAAAAATCTGCATTATATTTGTGTCACATCATCCTTTTTAATACACACTAGATGAGTTAAATGACATAAGTAAGGGGATGAATGATTAAATTGAATTGGCTAGGGATAACTTTAATTATAATTGGTATATTTTATCTGAAAGTAATAAAGGCTGGACAAAGGAACTAAATCTTATTAGTTGGAACGGACGAGAAGCTAAATTCGATATTAGAGAATGGGACCCAGAACATATAAAAATGGGTAAGGGAGTTACACTTAGTAGAGAAGAATTAAAGAAATTAAGAGATATATTGAATGAGATAGATTTATAATTATGAAGTTGAGGAGCGCTGATTGTGGATAATTCAAAAAGTATAACTTATGTATCTAATGCAGGTGTTTTAATCAATATTAATAATAAAAAGATATTAATAGATGGTTTGTGTAGTTCTAAAATACGAATCTATAAGAGCACACCTGTAGAAATTAGAGAAAAAATAATAAATGGTATTCCTCCTTTTGATAATATAGATATTATGCTAATAACTCATCAACATAGTGATCATTTTGATGCTAACTTAATATGTAGTTTTTTAGAAAAAAGTCCTAATACAGCTGTTATATCGACAAGCAAAGCTATTTCTAGAATAAGATACTGCATGTCTAATAATAGGTCTATTAATTTAGTTGAGTTAGACCCTTTATTTCACTGTAGTGAGAGAATTAATATAAATGGGGTAGAAATTCAAGCAATATCAATGATTCATGAGGGGGAAGATTGTGTAGATGTAAATAATCTAGCTTTTATTATAGAATATGGTGTAAAAATATTACATCTAGGCGATGCTGCTCCAGTTAAAGAAAATTTTGAATCACTTAATCTTAAACAACATAAAATAGATGCGTTAATCGTAAATTTCCCTTATGTAAGTATTCCTAGAGCTAGGGAAATCATTAAGAATTATACTGATACAC
Organism: Alkaliphilus sp. B6464; assembly: GCF_018141165.1. Taxonomy (NCBI): domain Bacteria; kingdom Bacillati; phylum Bacillota; class Clostridia; order Peptostreptococcales; family Natronincolaceae; genus Alkaliphilus; species Alkaliphilus sp. B6464. Next base: position 3,124,138 of record NZ_CP058557.1, on the reverse strand, counting down.
AAAAAATATTAGTAGTACATCTACCTTATAAGGAATTGGATAAGTTTAACTGGATAAGAGTTGCAAAAAAAAGTTATGAACGTAATAAGGATAGTTTTATTCAAACTATATTTATGGAAGAGATAGGAATGACTATCAATTTGTAAAAATATATAAATAAATATATTGGTAGGGTATTTATTAATAGAATAGAGATTAGATGTGCTGAAAATAACTACAAGAGTAGAGCTATTCCTGAAAGATTAAGATTTACTGAAGAAGGGACTTTAAGAGAGACAGAATGGCTTTATGATCATTATGTAGCCAACCTCATAAGTCATTAAATTAAAAGATTTTTTTAGTCGTATTAAATGAAAATGTGTAAGGTGATATTTTTTTATTTTACTATTTCAGCCAATTTACGATAATTTTTTACAATATAGTAGTATGATAATATAGTAACATAATGTAAAGTATGATATTATAATTATAATAAGATATATATATACATATATATACAAAATACTTATAAATGGCAAACTTACTGAAAGGTAAGGACGCAAAGCCATGGGTCTAAGGAAAATTTTTTCTATGATTGCCAGGTTGCTAAGTTAAAAGCTATTACAAATAGATAGCCTAGCTTAGGTATGTCTATTTTTTTATATTTACTAAGTTTAGTTATAAAATAATTCAATAGGGGGCAAGGACATGCGCAAAAATGTACATATGGTTGGAGTAGGGACATATCATCCAACAAAAGAGGTAAGTAATGAATTTATTATTAACCATTTTAAAGAATATGGTAATGAAGATCATGTAGAAAACTTGCTTAACAAGTTAGGTAGAAAAACCAGAAAACAGACATTAGGAAATGAAAATAGTATCGATATGGGGGTTAAGGCTGCTGAAAAAGCTTTAACAGATGCAGGGCTTAATCCTGAGGATATTGACATGATCATATCAGCAACAGATACCCCTGAATATTTAATGCCTACATGTGCATTGATTATCAGAAATAAGTTAAAGGCTAAAAATGCATCTAGTGTGTTTGATATGAATAATAATTGTGTAGGCATGGTTAATGCAATGGATGTAGCAAGTCGATATTTAAAAACAGATGAAAAATATAAGAGAGTTCTAGTTGTTGGTTCTGTATTAGTTAGCCCTTTTGGACGGGAAGATGACATGGTGACATACTCTATCGTAGGAGATGGTGCTGCTGCAGTTATATTAGAAGTGAGGGAAGAGGAAGAAATAAGAGGTATACTAGGTTCTAGAATGTATACTGATGATGACTATAATAACACCATAAGATTTCCAGCTTGTGGTTTATTAAATATTTCGAAGGATAACTTGACTTCCTATCATAGGAAAATGGAATGGACGCCTTTTGATTTTAGCTTTCTTGCCGATAAATGGTCAGAACTAATAATCAAATTACTAGAAGAATATAATTACCAACCAAGAGATGTTTCTCATTATTTTATGTCACAATTTTCAAAGGAAGATATAAGAATTACCTTAGAAAAATTGGGAGCAGAAATGGGACAAGCTACTTTTGTTGCGGATAAATATGGTTATAATGGCAGTGCTAGTCCTATTATAGCATTAAATGATAGACTGAAAAAAGAAGCCTTTAAAAAAGATGAGATTATTATATTTTGCTCTGTTGCAGCAGGATATACTATGGAAGCTTTGCTCTATAAATGGTAGTAGAGCAAAGCGGCACTCAGAAAGGAGATATTATGTTAAATAATGCAAATACAATTGTCGATTATCAGAAAAAAACACTGAAGGTTGTATTAATTATTTATTCGATTAGTGGATTCATGGCTATGCTAGCTTTTTCTTTGATGAAATATCTTGGACTATATGATTCAATTCAATGGGGGTCTCTTGGTATATTTGGTATATTAATTACCATAGAAACTATTCTTTTTTTTATTCTGCATAAAAGAACAGTCGTTAATGAAAATTTTAACGAAAAAATCTTTAAGCAGTTAAAGGTATTGATATTTATATTAACTTTTGTGAATTATCTTTACTTGATATTTATGGTTCCGTCTAAGGAGCTTTGGATGAGTGTATTTTATTTTATTATATTAGGTGCTCTATTTTTAGATATTAAACTAAATATTGCCTTTATTGTTACTGGAATGCTATGTCAGGTTATAATATTTAAATTGTATCCAATTGCTTTACCGGGACAAGAAGTTTTTCTACAAGAGATGATTATGAGAATAATTGTGATTACTCTTACTTCATTTGGAATTTTCCTATTTACTTTTTTTGCTTCAAAACTACTAAGTGAAATTGAAAAGAATGAAGAAGATCTTAGAAATAATAATAAAAAAACACTACATATTCTTGAGAAAACCGCACATTTTGCCAATACTTTATTAGATGCAAGTGATATGGTATCATCTATTGCTGAAGAAGAAAGTAGTTCTATGCAAGAGATAGCGTATACTAGTCAACAGGTGTTACACTCAAATAATGAGATATTAGATAAATCTAGAGAAAATAATAACAGCCTTCAAAATTTATTAGAAGGAACCGAGATAGTTTCAAGTGAGTTGAAAAACACTGAAAATTCATCCTTGGCACTGATGGCCTTATCCAGTGAAAATGAAAAATCTTTAAATGAGGCACTAAAAATGATGGATAACACGAAAGAAAGCATCGCATTTACATTTGATGTGGCTAAAAAACTAAAAGACAAAGCTAAAAAAGTAGATGAAATTTTATTAATTATTGGTAATATTGCAGAGCAAACAAATCTGTTGGCATTAAATGCATCTATTGAAGCAGCAAGGGCCGGAGAATTAGGTAAAGGATTTGCAGTTGTTGCTAATGAAATTAGAAAACTAGCTGAAAATACGAAACAATCATTAGATGATGTTGTAGGGATTACAGATGAACTTAAGACCAACATTGTAGATATAGAGGATTTAATGACTAATAATAATGAACAAATCATCAATAGCGATAATGCTATTGATCACACAGTAGAGAATGTAAAGAGTATGATAGATGACTTAAAAAGCTTTACAAAGTCAATAGTTGATATTAATGCCATTATAAATAAACAGCTTGAAGAAACGAGAAATATTGTAGGATTTAATGAAAGAATATATGGTATAACAGAAAGTGCTATCAATGAATTCAATCACTTGAGTCAATCATTTAAACAAAGTGCTGCTATGAGCCAGGAACTATCAGCTAATGCTGAAAATTTAAATGGTATTGCATTACAAATGAATGAATTGATTAAATAAAAATATTTTAAAATACCACTTCTAGAAGGATCTAGGGGTGGTGTCTTTTTATTTGATTTACCAAGTTTCTTTAGTGGAAATTTGTACTTGTTAGAAAAAGGGTATAATATAATTAAGTAATATAAAACATCTAAGGAGGACTAATATGTTTGTAAAGAAGAAAGTTAGTTTAGTATTAATAATCTCTATGGTTATTCTATTACTATTTGGTTGTGCAGAAGCTGACCCAAATTCAATATTAGAAGGGGAAGAAGTATCTCCTAAAGTTGTTGATGGTGAAGAATCAGCAGGTTTAAAAGTTCACTTTATTGACGTTGGGCAGGGAAGTTCAGCTTTTATTGTTGGAGCAGATGGTAAAACAATGCTTTATGATGCAGGTGGAGATGATGAGAATTCGGGAAGAATTATTGTTGATTACATTAAAGATATCGGATACGAACATATTGATGTAGCCGTATTCACCCATCCCCATGCAGATCATATTAATGGAGCGCCTACGGTGTTTAAAGAATTAAAAGTAGGTTCAGTATATTACCCTAAAGCTACCCATACTACAAGAACCTTTGAGAACTTTGTAGAGGCAGTTAGCAGAGCAGGACTTAAGTTTAAAACTGCTAAAGCTGGAGTTGAGATACCCTTTGGAGAAACGACTGCTGTTTTGGTAGCTCCAATATCGGATAAATATGAAAACCTAAATGATTATAGCGCAACAGTTAAGCTTACATGGAAGGATACCTCTGTATTGTTAACTGGTGATGTAGAAAAAACATCTGAAAATGAGATGATAAATAGTGAGCAGGATTTAGATATAGATCTATTATTTGTGCCACATCATGGATCAAATTCTTCTACAACAGATGGGTTTTTAGATAAAACAACACCTGATTATGCAGTGATATCCTCTGGGAAGGATAACTCCTATGGACATCCTCATCGTGAAGTAATGGACCGTCTTAATAAAAGAAATATAAAAACCTATAATACAGCTGAAGCTGGTACTGTAATTGCTACATTAGATGGAGAAAAAATTGATATTAATACTGTTGGAAAGAGACAAGTAAATGATCAAGGGAGTAATAAAAATGGAAGTAGTAATAAAGTAGTAAATGATAAGATTGAGATGTTAGATGTAGAAGCATCAATTAGCGATACTAAGCCAAAGCAAAATTCTAGTGTAGTTTTAACTGCTAAAGTAACTTCAGATGGTAAGCCAGTTGAGGGTGCTAAAGTAAAAATACTAAACCATTATAAATCCAAAACAACTCCATATGAGGGAGTGACTGATAAAAATGGGGTAGCAGAAATATCATATGAAATTAGTAGAGCAAGTATTGACTTTGAGGTAAAGGTAGATGTTACAGCTGTAAAGAATAATTTAGAAACTAAAACTCAAGTATCGTTTACACCACAGTAAAAAGGGAGAGGGGAAAACTTATGATTATATTAGATAGATTTGAAGGGGATTATGCAGTTATTGAAGTAGATGGAGAAATGGTAGATATAGAAAGGTGTCTAGTAGATGAAAAAGTAAAAGAAGGAGATGTCTTAATTATAATAGATGGAATATACTATAGGGATGGCCAAGCTACAAAAGAGAGAAAGCAATACATACAAGATAAATTTAAGGATATGTGGGAAGATTAGTTTGCTATCTAAGACGAGGACACTCGCTCTTTTTTTAGGCTATAATTGAGGGTGATTTTTAATACAATAAAGCTAACCTCAACGGGTTATATTTATTTAATGAAAAGGAACTTCAGAGGGAGCTAAGAGAAAGGTTTGTCAATATAAGAAAACTATGATAGTATATAAGCCGACAAGGCGCTCCCTATAGTTTTTTGTAAATTTCAATTTCCTGATTACTATTCTTATGAAGGTGTAAAAATGAAATTGAAAATAATTTTTATATATTATAATTAACAATAAGGAATGGAGGAAATGAAATTATGACTGATTTGCCAAATTGTCCAAAATGTAATTCAGAATACACTTACGAAGATGGAAGTCTTTTGGTTTGTCCAGAATGTGGACATGAGTGGACTTTAGAATCAGGAAACGGAAATAGTGAAGATAAAAAGATTATCAAAGATGCAAATGGAAATGTATTAAATGATGGTGATTCTGTAACAGTAATCAAAGATCTTAAAGTAAAAGGAAGTTCATTAGTCGTAAAAATAGGTACAAAAGTAAAAAATATACGTTTAGTTGATGGAGATCATGATATTGATTGTAAAATTGACGGTTTTGGAGCTATGAAATTAAAATCTGAATTTGTTAAAAAGGCATAGATGCGGTCTTAATGCAGCAGAGCCGTGGTCATAAAAGAAATGAAACAATTGCAGTAGTGAGATAGGTGTATTATAGATCATTTCTACATGATATAATATATTTAACTAATTAGGATATAGGAGGAACAAAATGTTGAATATATACTTAGTACGTCATGGGGAGACAGAATGGAATATTGAGAGAAGGCTGCAGGGGTGGCAGGACTCTAACCTAACAGAAAAAGGTATAGAAGATGCAAATGCCTTACATGATCATCTGATTGATATTAAATTTGATGCAATATACTCTAGTCCTAGTAAACGAGCCTTTAAAACTGCTGAAATTATAGCTGGAGAAAGAAAACTAGAGATTATCGCTGACAATAACTTAAGAGAGATTTCTTTAGGAGATTGGGAAGGAAAAACTACTTTGGAGATTGAGAAGTTAGATCCAAATGAGTATTATAACTTTATGAAGGCTCCACATTTATATAATCGTAAAGACCTAGAGACATTCGTGCATGTACAAAATCGTGCATTAAAGACAATAAATAAAATAGTAGAAGAGAAAAAAACAGGAAATGTTTTATTAGTAACTCATGCAGTTACCTTAAAAACAATTATGACTTATTTTGGAAAACGGTCCTTAGAAAATCTATGGGATCCGCCATATGTTCAAAATACAAGTGTAAGTTTAATACAGATCGAAAATGATCAACCTAATATTCTTCTATATGGAGATACTAGTCATATTGCTGCTGCTTACTAAAACAAGAAGTAAATAAAGATAAAATAGAAAAAAAGATTATAATTATAAAATTAAGTTACTAATAGAGCCCAGTTGTTTGGGCTCTATTTAAATTTATTATACAAAAATAAGTAATATATAAAGGATACATTAGTAAAATATAGAATAGTAATATAAGCTAATATATTTTAAAGGGGAGAATAATATGAGTAATGGAATTGGAAAAGAATTTATGGAAAGAACAAAATACAAATACTTAGAAGAGTCTGACCAAGACAAAGGGTTGCCACAGCCACCTTTAGAACTAGAGTATGAGGCTAATTCAGTATTGATTGATTTACCTCCTGTAGAAACTATAAATATCAAAGGTATAGATTTAAGAAAAGCCATAGAATCAAGAAAAAGTCTAAGGAAATATTCCAACACTGCTTTAACTATAGAAGAACTTTCCTATCTACTATGGTCTACTCAAGGTGTAAAGCAAGTAGTATCAAGACCTGCAACAATAAGAACTGTACCATCAGCAGGGGCAAGACATGCAATTGAAACTTATCTACTAATAAACAAGGTAGATGGAGTAAAGCCAGGATTATATAGATATATAGCTCTTTCACATAAATTAATGGAAGTAAATTTAGATCCTGAAATAGATGGAAAGATAAGTAATAGCTGTTTACGTCAAGACTTTATCAAAAATAGCGCTGTAACTTTTATTTGGGCTGCCGATGCTTACAGAATGAAGTGGAGATATGGTGAAAGGGGTTACAGGTATTTACATTTAGATGCAGGCCATGTATGCCAAAATCTGTATTTATCAGCAGAAGCTATTGATAGCGGAGTATGCGCTATTGCCGCCTTTGATGATGATGAAATCAATAGTCTAATTGGCTTAGATGGTGAGAACAAGTTTGTCCTATATGTTGCAACATTGGGTAAAAATATATCTTAAACAAATAGCTAGAAATTTCATAGCTTGAACTTGAGTTAAATAATATAATTCCATATATTAACAAAAGGAGCTGAGAAAATGGACGTAAAAGCAAGAATACAAAAACTAAGAGAATTAATGGCTGAAAACGGAATTGATGCCTATATTGTGTCAAATTCAGATCCTCATCAGAGTGAATATATGGCAGAGCATTGGAAGGTTAGAAGTTGGATTTCAGGCTTCACTGGTTCTAACGGTACTGTAGTTGTAACTAAAGATGACGCAGGGTTGTGGACTGATGGTAGATATTATATACAAGCTGAAAAACAGTTATCTGGATCAGGTATAAGACTTTTTAAAGCGGCTGAGCCTAATGTACCAAGTTATGTAGAATGGATTTCAGATACTTTAAAAGAAGGTAGTTATGTAGGGTTTGATGGATGGGTTTTTAGTACCAATATAGCAAAGGAAATGGAAAAAAACTTTAAACAAAAAGGAATGGAGATTAATAAAGATATAAATCTATTAGACCATATTTGGGAAGATAGACCTAAAGTTTCTACAAAACCAGCTTTTAATCATGATGGAAAGTTTGCTGGTAAGACTACTTTAGAAAAGCTAACAGAAGTAAGAAGAGAAATGAAAAAGAAGAGCGTAGATTACTATTTAATTAGTAGTCTTGATGACATAGCCTGGTTATTTAATATTAGAGGAAGTGATGTTAGAAATAATCCTGTTGTTGCTTCCTATGCTCTTATATCTATGGAATATGCTTATCTGTTTATAGATACAAAAAAAGCACCTCAAGAAGTACAGAAATCTTTAGAAGATAATAAAGTAGAAGTTAAGGATTACGAAAATATATTGCTAGAACTAAGAAAGCTAGATAATAATAAACGAATATTGTTAGACCCTAATAGAACTAGTATAAAAGTATATTGTGCAATTCCTTCTAACTGTGTAAAGATAGAAGAAACAGATATTACTACAAATCTAAAGGCTTTAAAAAATGATATAGAAATTGAAAGTTTGAAAAGGTGTCAGGTTAGAGATGGAGTTGCTATGGTTAAATTTCTATATTGGCTATACAGTAATATTGGAAAAGAGAGAATCACAGAAACATCATCTACTGAGAAACTTGAAGGCTTTAGAAGAGAGCAGGAGTATTTTGTAGAACCAAGCTTTAATACTATAGCAGCATATAAGGATCATGCAGCTATGATGCATTATAATGCTTATGAAAATGAAAAATGTGAGCTTAAGGCTGAAGGACTATTTTTAGTTGACTCAGGTGGACAATACTTTGATGGAACTACTGATATAACTAGGACTATGGTTTTAGGTTCAATAAGTAAAGAGGAAAAAGAAGACTTTACTTTAGTATTAAAGGCTCATATAGCACTTTGCAAAGCTAAATTTCTATATGGAGCTACAGGATCTAATTTAGATATTTTAGCTAGACAGCCACTATGGGAAAGAGGAATTGACTATAAGTGCGGGACAGGACATGGTGTAGGATTTTTCCTTAATGTACATGAAGGACCACAACGCTTCCATCAAATACAAAATAATGCTCGATTAGAAAAGGGAATGATAATAACCAATGAGCCCGGTATATATAGGGAAGATAAGCATGGTATAAGAACAGAAAATACTCTTTTAGTAGTTGAAGATGAACTAACTGAATTTGGACAGTTTATGAAGTTCGAAGTTATATCATTGTGTCCAATTGATTTAGAAGGAATCGATACTAATTTACTTACGGAAAAAGAAATTGAGTGGCTTAATGAATATCATAAAAATGTATATACAACAGTATCGCCATATTTAAATCAACAAGAAGACGCTTGGTTGAAAAATGCGACAAGGGAATTATAAATTATATAATGTAGTACCTTAAAAACAAAACTCTCTTTAAAAATATAAAGAGAGTTTTGTTTTTAAATAAAAATTATTTTTTATTTAATTCTATTTGTACTTTTTCTCCACTTTCAAACTTAAACATCATATCAAATTCTGTCAAATCATCTCTTTTAATTTTTAGGGCAGATAAAATTTCGTCTATTATTTTAGTTGTATCAGATATGGATGCTCCAGGTATTTTACTTATTAATTCCTCAATCTGCCGGGAAGCCTCTTCGTGTTCTGTTTTTTCTACTTTTCCATTGATTCTAGTTTCTACTTTGCTTTCTCTATTAGAAGGACCTTTTTTGTATTTCATATCTATTTTATCATTATTTGTTAACTCTATATCTAAATTAAATTCATTAATTTGACTTAGTGTAAATCCTACTGTAGAATCTGGAGTAGTAGGTATAGGTCGGTTTGGCATTACATTATCTCTTGTTCTATTATCATTAACTACAGCGTCATTTTCCACTCTTTGTTGAGGTGTATTTGTATTGTTTTGTACATTTTGGGGAGAAGTATTATTCTCCGGAGTTGGTCGCTTGGCAGTATTGCAACCCGTAATAGTTAATGAAAATATTAGCAATACCGAAAGTATAAATGGTGCTTTTTTTGTTTTCAATTTCATATGCCTCCTAGTAATTTTTTTGTTCCATAAGCTATAGTAATTAATTAAGGTTATAACAAAGGCTTTTAAAGTAGTGAGTCTTAATCATTTTATCTTTAACTTTCTAAATATATTATTTGACAGTAGAACATAATATATGTACCTACAATAAAGATAGAATTTTTAAGAATATAGAAGGAATGGCAGTAGAAAACATAGGACATATTAAGTATAATTTTGAAAGGAAAAATATTATGAAATTAAAAAGACAATTTTACAATAGACCGACACTTGATGTTGCTAAAGATTTATTGGGCAAAAATCTTGTGCATTATAGTAATGGTGAAATATTGATGGGAAAAATTGTTGAAGTAGAGGCTTACATCGGAGCTATTGATAAGGCCGCTCATAGTTATAATAACAAAATAACCGAGAGAACTAAGGTTATGTTTGGACCGCCGGGACATGCCTATGTTTATTTAATTTATGGCATGTACAATTGCATGAATGTGGTTACCCAAATGGAAGGAGAAGCGGCGGCAGTTTTAGTTAGGGCAGTAGAGCCTATAGAAGGCATAAATATAATGGCTCATAATAGATATGGTAAGTCTACAGAGGAGTTAACTAAAAAACAAATAATAAATTTAACAAGTGGACCTGGTAAGCTATGTATGGCAATGGGTATTACAAAGCTTAATAACAGCATGGATCTTTGTGGTGATATTTTATGGATTGAAGATAGTAATGAAGATAATGTATTTGAAGTTGTAACAACTACAAGAATAAATATAGATTATGCAGAGGAAGCTATAGATTTTCCATGGAGATTCTATATTAAAGATAATCCTTTTATATCGAAAAAATAGATATTTCAAGAAAAACTTATACTAGCTAATACAATTAAAACTTTGTATAAATATGTTGTAGCTTCGTATAGAAAAAATGTATCTTTAGACAAAAAAATTGTAACTTCGTATAAAAAATAGTACAATATGTACTAATGGTGTAAATAATATACTGGGATAATTAAATCCTTTTAATAACAAAGAAATGGGGGAATCGCATATGAATTATTCAGAAGTTTTAGACAGAGCTAGGGAGCTTGTACATGAAAAATGTAAGGTATGTAAAGAGTGTAATGGTGTGGTATGTAAAGGTCAGGTGCCAGGAGTAGGCGGTAAGGGGTCTGGATCAGGTTTTATTAGAAACTGGCAAAAAATAAATGATGTTAAGATTAATTTAGATACAATTGTAGTACAAAAAGAAATAGATACATCAGTTGAATTATTTGGAATGAAGTTTAAGTACCCAGTGTTTGCGGCACCAATAGGAGCTGTTGGACTTAACTATAGTCCAGCTCTAGACGATTTTGAATATACTCAGGCTATTATAGGTGGGTGTAAGGAAGCAGAAGTACTTGGCTTTACTGGTGATGGTGTAAAAGATGAATTTTATGATTTGCCACTTCAAGTAGTTAAAGATAATGATGGACATGGTATTCCTACTATTAAACCTTGGAAAAAAGAAGAAATAATTGCAAAGATTAAAAAGGCCGAAGATAACGGAGCACCAGCAGTGGCAATGGATATTGATGCAGCTGGTTTAGTTACTTTAGCTCTACTTGGAAAGCCAGTAGGCACAAAGTCAGTTGAAGAACTAAAAGAAATAATTGCATCAACAAAGCTACCTGTAATTTTAAAAGGTGTTATGACAGTAGAAGGAGCTAAAAAAGCTTTAGAGGCTGGTGCTTATGGTATTGTTGTTTCTAACCATGGTGGTAGAGTTTTAGATCATACTCCAGCTACAATTGAAGTTTTGCCAGCAATTGCTGAAGCTGTACAAGGAAAGATGAAAATTCTTATTGATGGAGGCTTTAGAACTGGATTAGATATTTTTAAGGCTTTAGCATTAGGTGCAGATGCAGTACTTATTGGAAGACCTTATGCAGTGGCTGCCTATGGTGGTGGAGCGGAAGGTGTAAAAGTTTATACAGAAAAATTAGGTAATGAGCTAAAGGAAACAATGATTATGGCAGGATGTCATGAATTAAAAGATATTAATAGAGATAAAGTATCTATAGGATAATATATTCTATAACTAACATAAATCGAAATAATAGTAAGTGCTAGGGGATAGTCTCTAGCACTTACTTTATAATCTAGAAAAATATACTTTTCCAGATTATAAAATCTTTATATTTTCTTCATAGTTATTTACTATTTCTTTACTATTTTTGTCGGATTTTCATGTATAATGTAATTAAATGCATATAATATACTGCAATGACTGGAGTGATACAATTGAAAAAAATTCGAAAAGTTTTACTGGTTGGAATAGTTCTACTGGTATTTATGGTTGCTGTGCCATCTATGGTAGGTATTGCTCAGTCATTTCTTAGTAATAATGATGTAGATGAACAAGTGCGGGATATGAGTAGCGAAGATTTAGGTGAAATATCTGAGGATAATAAAAATGAAGAAGTAGAAGAAGTCAGTAATGATACTGTTATAGATAATGATGCATTAGAGGGAAATGAAGAAATACAGGATGATATAAAACCAGAAAATAATTTAGAAGATGTAAAACCAGATCCTTCTAAGAAAGTATTTCTTACATTTGACGATGGACCATCAACTTTAACACCAGAAATACTAGAAATATTAGCTGAAAATGAAATTAAGGCAACATTTTTTACAATTGGAAAATCAGTAGAAAAAAATCCTACTTGGGTAAAACAGGCTTATGATGAAGGACATATGGTTCTACCGCACACATATAGCCATGACTATGCTATCTATACTACATTTGAAACCTATTATAATGATTTAGGATTAGCTAAAAAAGCTATCGAAGATGTATTGGATATTGAAGTTCCATATATTTTTCGCTTTCCTGGAGGTTCTTCTAACCATAGTTCATTTAAATATGGTGGGGAACAATATATGCCTAAACTAACTGTAGATGTGAAGGAAAAGGGATATTACTATATTGATTGGAATGTCTCTTCTGGAGATGCAAGTTCTGATTATGATAAAAAAGATAAGATTATAAGCAATGTCCTTGATGGAGCAAAGAATAAAGATCTTGTTGTTGCTTTATTTCATGATACATCTCGTAACACAAAGATGGCAGAAGTATTACCGGAGATTATATTGGAACTTAAAAATCAAGGGTACACATTTAGAACATTTAGAGATATTACTCAGGATGAGTTAGATGCTATGGTTAAGCTTAAATTAGCAAACAAACCTATTATTAGATAATTAATAAGAACTATGTTAATAATTGGTCTAATTGCGAAGTATAGGATAATATTTTATTAAAATATACTTGTATAAACATTGAAATTTAAATTAGTGCTAGGGGCATCTCCCTAGCGCTTTTTTTTATATACATTCAATAATTACCAAAAGTTACATCATCCCTAGGCAATTTTTTATGATAAAATTTGTAACAGTAGAGCTGAAAGGGTGATATATATGAAAAGCATACTAGAAAAATACAAAATACTGTTGATTAGCAGTGGTATATTGTTAAGTATTATAGTTTTATTTTCTACAATTAATTCTAATTTTTCAAAAGAAAATTTAACTAAGAATTCAAGAGAAGCAGAAATATCTTCTATAGCTGAAGTCATGGAAAACGATGAAGATGAGGTTGAAGCTGAAGAAAAAAATATAGCTGAAGTAACAGATGAGGAAGTACCGATAGTAATAGAAGATAATAATGAGGCAAATGATAAAAAAGAAAATGACATAAAAACTTTTACTAATATTAAGGACAATAGTACATCTTCATCCCCTATTACCGGAGAAAAATATACGGTTAAAAAAGGTGATACTTTATTTCTAATTGCTCAAAGAGCTAATGTATCTGCAAATCATTTAAAGCAGCTAAACAATTTATCTTCTGATATGATTTATGAAAATCAGACACTAAAAATAAAAGGCTCTGTAAATAATTCTTCAAGTCAAGTAGCTAGTAGAGGTAGTGATAGAAGTGAAGATCTGTATTGGTTAAGTAGAGTTATTCATGCTGAGGCCCAAGGAGAATCCTATGAAGGTAAGGTTGCTGTAGGGAACGTAATTATGAATAGGGTTAATAGTGGAAAATTTCCAAATACTATAAAGGGTGTTGTTTTTGATAAGCAAGATGGTTATACTCAATTTTCACCGGTTCTAGATGGGTCAATCTATAATACACCTAATGCAGAAAGTATTAAGGCTGCTACAGATGTATTAAATGGTGCAAGACCTGTTGGAAATGCATTGTATTTTTTAAATCCAAGGAAATCGACTAACTTTTGGATTATACAAAATAGACAATATATAAAAACCATAGGTTTACATGACTTTTATTATTAGGAAAATGCTTAAGCATTTTCCTAATTTTTTTTGTATAATTATAGTAATCTATTAATTTAAAATTAAATATAAATCTAAGGCACTATTATCTAAATATTGAATAAAATAAAAGTAATTTAGTAATGTTTCTTAGGCGATTTACAAGTTATAAAAACAGGGGGGTGGCAAGACAATGAGTTTAACTGTTGGTATTGTAGGTGGAACAGGCGCGGTAGGCAAGAAGATGATTGAAGTACTTGGAGAGAGAAGTTTAACAATAGATAAACTAAGAATTTTTGCTTCAGAAAAATCTTTGGGACAAAAAATAATATTCAATAACAAGGAAGTAACAGTTGAGTTGTTAACAGAAGAGGCTATGAAGGAGACCTTTGATTATTTACTATTTGCTGCTGGAGGAGCTATATCTGCAAAATTTGCACCTATTGCAGCCGCTGCTGGGAATATTGTAATAGATAACTCATCTTATTGGAGGATGACAGAGGGGATACCTTTGGTTGTGCCAGAAGTTAATGGTGATGTTTTAAGGGGATATAGAGGAATTATAGCCAATCCAAATTGCTCTACAACCCAAATGGTAATGGTACTTGCTCCACTTCACAAGAAGTATGGTATTAAACGAGTTGTAGTATCTACTTATCAGGCTGTATCGGGCAGTGGGTATAAAGCAATTGAAGAACTTGAAAAACAACTAGTAGATGAGAGCTATCCAAATAAAGTATACCCAAGAAAAATCGCTGCCAATTGCATTCCACATATAGATGTATTTAATGAAAATGGGTTTACAAAAGAGGAGCTTAAAATGATTTATGAAACTCATAAAATTTTAAGAGATGATACAATAGAAGTTAATCCGACGGCTGTAAGGATTCCAGTATTTTACGGCCATAGCGAGTCTATATACCTAGAGCTTAATAAAGAACCAGATATAAATGAAGTACGACAAATATTAGAAGAAGCTGAAGGCGTAGTTTTAAATGATAATCCTGATGAAAACAAATACCCTACTCCACTTGAGGCCGAAAATAGCGACTGCACATATGTGGGTCGAATTCGTAAGGATTTATTTAATTCAAAAGGATTATCCCTATGGGTGGTTGCAGATAACCTTAGAAAAGGAGCTGCTACTAATGCAATTCAAATTATAGAAACTATTGAAAATTTTAAATAAGGGGGCAATATTTATATGTTTAATGGTGCGGGAGTTGCGATTGTAACACCTTTCAATGAGGGTAAAATTGATTTTGAAGCTTTTGAAAAATTAATTGATTTTCAAATAGAAAATAATACTCAAGCCTTAATTGTACTAGGTACAACTGGAGAGGCATCTACACAAACCTATGAAGAAAGAGAAAAGCTTATTAGTACAGCCATTGAAAGGGCAGGAGGCAAAATTCCAGTTATAGTGGGTACTGGTTCAAATTCAACTCAAGTAGCTATAGAAAATACTAAACAAGCCGAAACCTTAGGGGCAGATGGCATACTGCTTGTTACTCCATATTACAATAAATGTACTCAAAAAGGTCTAATCGAACATTTTACCACAGTAGCTAATGTTACATCGCTACCAGTAATTTTATATAACGTTCCTTCGAGAACAGGTGTAAATATTGCACCGGAAACTGTATTAGCAATGAGCAAGGTTAAAAATGTAGTAGCAGTAAAAGAGGCTAGTGGGAATATTTCTCAAATATTAGAAATTAAAAGATTGGTTCCTAAAGATTTTAAAATTTATTCTGGAAATGACGATCAAGTAGTGCCTATTTTTGCCTGTGGAGGTCATGGAGTTATTTCTGTGTCATCTAATGCTATCCCTAGAGAAATGCAACATATGTGCCAGGCATTTATGGATGGAAATGTAGAAGAAGCTTTAAGAATACAACTTTTATACAAAAAATTTATAGATCTTTTATTCTGTGAAGTAAATCCAATTCCCATAAAGGCAGCTTTAAATGCTATGGGATATATTAAAAATGAGCTAAGACTTCCATTAACATCTATGGAGGAATCTAATAGAATTAAGCTAGTAGACGAGATGAAAAAATTAGGTATTATTTAAGGAGGCTTATCTATATGAATTTATTAATTTATGGTATAAGCGGACATATGGGCAGATTAATAAAAGAGCTAGCTAATAAGGATCCATTTTGGAAAGAAATTAATGGTATAGATGAAAAGACATCTAAAGACTTACTAAGTGATAATTATGATGTAGTGGTGGACTTTTCACATCCTTCAGCATTAGATGATGTATTGAAGCTTTGCGTGGAAAAAAGAATACCTTTAATAATTGGAACAACAGGATTTAGTAAGGATCAGTTAGAGCAAATAAGAGTTGCTTCTAGTGAAATTCCAATATTACAATCAACTAATATGTCTCTAGGAATGAATATATTATTTGCATTGGTGGAGCAAACAGCATCGATATTAAATGAAAAAGTGGATATTGAAGTAATAGAAGCTCATCATAATCGTAAAAAAGATTCCCCCTCTGGAAGTGCTACATCTATTGTTGAATCTATAGAAAAAGGGCTAGGAGAGGTGAGAAAGCATCAATATGGCAGGGCTGGAGAATGTCTAAGGGAAAAGGGAGAAATAGGTATACATGCAATTCGTGGAGGTAATATTGTTGGTTATCATGAAGCAAACTTTATAAATGAATTAGAAACTTTAAAAATAGTTCACGAAGCTCACAATAGATCAGTTTTTGCACAGGGAGCATTAGAAGCAGCAAAGTTTATTATAGCTAAAGAACAGGGTCTATATACAATGAAGGATGTATTAAAGTTATAGACTAAATTGATACCAAAAAATTTGAAGGGAAGGATTACAGTCCTTCCCTTTGTTAATCAAATTTATCATAGAAAATATTATTTTTAAGTATTCCTTTATCTATAAGAGCATTAACTGTGGAGTCTATCATAGGAGCACTTCCACATAAATAAGCTTCTGTACTATCTTTTCCTTCTAAATATTTGAATATAGCATCATTTACCCTACCAACATGCCCTTGCCAATTATCTTCTTCTCGTGGACGAGATAGACATGGGATAAATCTAAATCTAGGAAGTTCATTTTCAAACATTTTCATCTCATCTAACATAAATAGGTCATCTTTAGTTCTAGCTCCAAAAAAGAAGATAGTATTACGATCAATTTTCTTATGTAGCATTTCATAAAGTATACTTCTAATTGGAGCCATACCTGTACCTACAGCAACTAAAACTACATCTACTTCAGATTCCTGTAAATAAAAATCACCATAGGGACCGTTAAAAGTTACCTTATCACCTTCGGAAAGATGTTTGTGTACGTAAGTTGTTAGAATGCCGCCATCTACATAACCTATTATTAAATCTATAAAGTTTTTTTCAAAACTAGAAGAAGCAATTGAATACGCTCTGAAAACTTCTTCTGTACTATCTCCATAGGGCGGTGCTAGTAGCTGAACATACTGACCAGCTTTAAAATCGATTTCTTGTCCATCGGTAATTTTAATCCTTAAAAACTTAATAGTAGGTGTAATATCCTTGGCAATCTCTATGGCACCTTTAAATTGTTTTACATTAAATAAGTCTTCTGGAATCTGTATGCTCATATCATCCTTAACCTTTACCTGGCAGGATAGACGAACATTATTTTTCATATCACTATCTGAAAGATATGTAAGTTCTGTTGCAAGTACAGGACCAGCACCACTATCTACCTTGCACTTGCAATACCCACATGTTCCCTTGCCGCCACAGGCAGATGGAATAAAAATTTCATTAGCAATTAAGGAAGATAACAACGTATTCCCACCTTCGACTACAAGTTCTTTATCATTATTTATTACTATTTTACGTTCTCCATAGTCAGCAATGCGGACATCGGCCCAAGTTAGTATAAGGGCAAGCACTGCTGTAATTCCAGTAATTACTGCTACAGTTATTAATATATTATACATATGCTGACCCCCTACTGAATATTTACAATTCCTGAGAAACCAATAAAGGCTAAAGCCATCATTCCTGTTATTATTAAAGTGATTCCAGCTCCTTCTAAGCCTTTAGGTATTGGGGCTCTTTTTATCTTTTGTCTAATGCCAGCCATAGCTACTATAGCTAACATCCACCCAATACCCGAACCTATGCCAAAGGCAATTGACTGTAAAAGATTATAATCACGAATTACCATAAAAATAGCTACTCCTAAAATCGCACAATTTACAGTAATTAATGGTAGAAAAATTCCTAACGAATAATATAGAGTCGGTAGATAACGTTCAACTATCATTTCAACTAATTGAACAAATGCTGCAATTGTAATAATAAAAACTATAAAACGAAGATATTCAAGCCCAAATGGAACTAGTAAGTAGTGGTATATGAAATAGTTTAGAATAGTAGTACCAGTTAAAACGAAGGTTACTGCTTGACCAAGGCCTAAAGAAGTTTTAGTTTCTTTAGACACAGCAATAAAGGAACACATGCCTAAAAAGTTTGCTAATATCATGTTACTAGTAAAAATAGAAGCAAAGAATATTACTAAAGGATTAATACCTTCCATTAGTTGCCACCTCCTGCTAGAGATACTGGTTTATCTTGTTTTGATACTTGCTTATCTTGTTGTGAAACCAAATATGTATTTGCTGCCCATATTAACAGAGCAAGCATGAAGAATCCACCTGGAGGCATAATCATAGATATCCATTTAGGCCACCAATTACCCATAATAGTTATTCCAAATACACTTCCAAAGCCTAAAATTTCTCTAAAAAATGCAATAATAAGTAAAACCAAGGTATATCCCATACCAGAGGCTATTCCATCTATAAAAGATAAAAATGGTGTGTTGTTTTGTGCAAAGGACTCACAGCGGCCCATAATAATACAGTTAGTTATAATTAATCCGACATAAGGACCAAGAGCTTCACTCATGGAAGGGAAATATGCTTTTAAAACAATATCTACTATAATTACATAGGCAGATATAATCAAGGTTTGCACCATCATCCGGATATGTTTAGGTGTAGATTTTCTAAGAAAAGATACAGTTAGGCTTGAAAAAGATGTAACAAATATTACACCTAGACCCATTACTAGGGAATTCATCATAAGGTTAGTAACTGCAAGAGCAGAACAAATACCTAAAATCTGGCGAAATATGGGGTTATCGTGAACGATACCAGCAGCAAAAATTTTCTTTATTTGTTTAAACATTTTATTTCTCACCTCTCTTGCCAAGAATTACTTTTTCTATATTTTCATTAATAATATTGAGCACCGAATTTGAGGTAGCTGTAGCCCCTGAAATAGAGTCAACCTTACCTCCCATATTTGGCTTATAATTTATATAATCTCTTGATACTTCTTTGGATATAACAACTTCTCTAAATTGCTCTTTAAACCAATCTTCATCCATCCTGCCACCTAAGCCAGGAGTTTCGTTGTGGGATAAAAACTCTATACCTACAATTTTATTTAAATCTGGAGTTAAACCTATAAATCCCTCCAAGCTTCCCCATAGAGCATTTCCTTGTATGGGATAAATGTTAGCTACTAAAGAGTTATCTTTGTAGCCCTCATAGTAAATGTCGTTCTCGCTTTCCACAACTTTAAAGTGAGAGTTAAAAAGTTCGTTTATTTCTGAAGGATTTTTACCTTTGGTAGGTATATCTAAAACATAAAGTAGTGCACTTTGTTTTTTTACTTCGTTATTAGATAAAACTCTATTCTTGGTTACTTCATTAATAGTAGCGAGTACGCCTGTATATATTACAGTGACAATAATCATAAAAATAACTGGACGAAAACTAAATTTCTTCACGCAGATACCTCCTTTTTCCTAGGAGTTTTTATATATTTTACGGCTTCATCAATAATCGGAACAAATATATTCATTATTAGAACAGCGAACATTGCGCCTTCTACAAAGAGTCCAAATACTCTGATAATAGTAGTTATAATTCCTGTTAATACTCCATAAATCCATTTACCTTCTTTTGTTTTAGGTGCCGTAACAGGGTCTGTAGTCATAAACACAGATAAGAATAAAAATCCTCCAGAAAACAAGGAGAATAATGGATGCTGTGCACCTGATACATTACTTAAATATAGTATAGAGTTGAAGGTTAGAAAACCTATAATTGGCGCTAACATTAATCTCCAATCAGCTGATTTATGTCTTAAAAGAATAAATGCCCCTATTAAAATAAGTAGTCCGCTTGTTTCACCTAAAGATCCTGTAGCGTTACCTAAAAATAGTTGCTTAAAAGGTAACATAGTATTGGTTTCTCCAAAATGTATTAATGGAGATCCTTGGGAAATAGAATCTACTGCAGGAGTAATATACTTTCCAAACCCGCCAGGAAATCCACTGGATGCTACATTCCAACTAATAGTTAAAGGCTCTGGAAATGTTACATAAATAAAGGTACGTGCAGCTAGGGCAGGATTAAATACATTAAACCCAAAACCTCCAAAGACTTCTTTTGCAAAAGTAATACCAAAGACTATACCTATAATTCCCACCCATAGCGGTGTAGAGACTGGTAATGTTAATGTAAACAAAATACATGTTACAAAGACTGCTTCAGTGATTTTTTTGTTAAGACGCCTTTCGAATAAATATTCTGTTGCTACTCCAAATAAAGTAATAGTAGCCATTAAAACTAGTGTACGCCATCCAAAAAAGTAAATTGAGCCTACTATTATTGGAATTAGACTCATTATAACTTTTCGCATACCTGCTTGTTTTTGGAATGTTTTTTTATAAAACTCCCTCATTATGACTTACCTCCCTAAATTTGCAAATTTATTTTAACTATACTATTATCTACCCTACAGATATACGTTCAAAGCTATAAATGTATTACAATACCATGAAAAATAGTCTGATTTGCAAATATTGTTGCAAATTTTAAATCTAGGTGATATAATTTCAATTAATCATAAACATTAAGATTACACTTACATAGAATTTTAAAGTAATTATAGTATAAAAAATATACTAGAGGATATAGCTCAGCTGGCAGAGCGCTACGTTGACATCGTAGAGGTCGTTGGTTCAAGTCCAATTATCCTCACCAATAAAATAAATGGTAATTTACGCGAATGGTGGACAGATTTTGCATGAATATTTGATACATAACTAAAACAATTGACAATATCATAAATTATTAATAAAAGGCCTAGTTAACTCGCTGACTAGGCCTTTATTAATAATTTTAAATTACTCTATAACTATTTCTAAAGGGAGTTAGGAAATGAATAATAGGATTGATATAAAAAATGATATTAGTTCATGAAAAAATATGTTGCCTAAACTAATACTACCTTTTAAAGGAGAAAGTTTAATAAGATACTTATTGAGGATAGCATATGTTAATGATTTAGTGCCTTCTGCACTTATAAAGGAATTAACTACAAAAAATATATAATGAATTCTTAAAAACGTAAGATTTGGAATTGTTAGATATTAATCAGGTTATGTGTGGTATAATAATTAAAATACATCATTGGAGGAATTAAAATGAGCAAATACGAAAACGCGATGAAACTTATGGAAGAACGCTGCGGAAACAGTAGTAAAGACAACCTTATCGCACTTGCAACCATAGCATTGTCCGCGAACGCTGCTGGCAATCCTCGCCCTTCTGTCCGTATGGTTGATGCCTATTATGAGGACGGTATGTTCTATGTTTCTACGGACGCAAAGAAAAGCAAAATGTTGGAAATTGAGAAGAACAACGAAGTTGCCATTGGCGGGTTAGACTGGTTCGTTGCGAATGGCACGGCTGAAAATCTCGGTTGGGCCAAGGACGAGAAAAATTCGGAAATCAGAGCGAAAATGAAAAAAATCTTCGAATGGTTCGATGACCACGGTGACGAGGACAGCCCAAGTTCAATCGTTTTGCGTATCACCCTTACAAACGGAACGATAATCGACAACGACCAAAAATACGGCGAGTGGAAATATGAAGTTGATTTTGTAAATAAGACGGCGAAGTAAAAAGCGCACCGAATAAGCATTTGACTGTCTATCCCATCACAATGCCGCATACCGTAATGATGGGAATTTTGAACAGCAAAGCCGACAGGCGACCCCATAAATACAGGGCAAATTCAAGCCCTGTATTATTTTTTTGTAAAATTGGACAAAGAACTAAAGGTGCAAGGAAATGGCCTGGAAGTCTTTGGTAGGTAATATAAACATGTGATAATATAGAGGTGGTTCATATAGCTAGCCGAGATTGATAAAATATTAACTTTTTTATTGCACATACCATAAATTCTGCTATAATAAAATTTGGGCATTGGGTATAGACAATAAAGGAGGACTTAATTAATGTTAATGAACAAATTGTTCAGAAGTAAAAAAGTATTATTAGGTATGACATTAGCAATGAGTGTAGGAGTTTTATCAGGATGTGGGACAAAGGCTCCTGTAGTAACGCCTGAACCACAACAACCTGCTCAAATAGAACATACTACAGATGTAGTAGTAGTTGGTTCAGGTGGAGCAGGATTAGCCGCTGCACTAGAAGTTCGTAACGCAGGAAAAGAAGTGATAATCCTTGAGCAAATGGTTATTGTAGGAGGAAACACTTTAAGAGCAACTGGTGGATTAAACGCAGCGGGAACGAGTGTTCAAGCTGAATTGGAAATCGAAGATGATGCAACAGTTCACTTTGAAGATACGATGAAAGGTGGTTACGAAAAGAATATAGAGTCTTTAGTAACTACTATGACAAGTAAAGCGGCAGATGCTATAGATTGGTTATTAGAGCTTGGTGGAGACTTTACCGACGTAGGTAGATTAGCAGGAGCAACTAACAATAGAGCACATAGACCTGCAGGTGGAGCGCCAGTTGGACCAGAAGTCGTTAAAACATTAAAAACTGCTTTAGAAAACACTGGAATGAAAGTTATGACTGAAACAAAAGCAACAGAAATTTTAACAAATGAAGGTGTTGTAGCTGGGGTAATAGCTGAAGATAAAGATGGAAACGAACTTACGATTAAAGCAAATGCAGTAATTCTTGCAACAGGTGGATTTGGAGCAAACCCTGAAATATTAGTATCACTTAACCCTGATTTAGAAGGTTTTGTAACAACAAATCATGCAGGAGCAGATGGAAGTGGAATTAAAATGGCACAAGAAATTGGTGCAGGAGTAATTCAACTAGAAGAAATTCAAACTCATCCTACAGCAGTTCCAAGCAATGGATATATGATTACAGAAGCAGTTAGAGGTAACGGAGCAATCGTAGTAAATAGAGAAGGTAATAGATTTGTAGGAGAACTTGAAACAAGAGACGTTGTTTCAAAAGCTATATTAGAACAAGAAGGTCAATCAGCTTACTTAGTATTTGACCAAGGAATTACTGATAGTTTAAGTGCAATTGCAGGATATATAAAGCAAGGTATCGTAACAGAAGCTGATACACCTGAAGGATTAGCAGAAGCATTAAATATGCCAGTGGAAAACTTGGTAGCAACGGTAGAAAAATATAATGGATTCCAAGCATCTGGTAAAGATGCAGACTTCGGAAGAGCAGATATGCCAAGAGCATTAGAAACTTCTAAATTCTATGCAATCGAAATCGCACCAGCAGTACACCATACAATGGGTGGATTAGCAATAAACGAAAATGCTGAAGTATTAAATGAAGATGGAGAAATCATCAAAGGTTTATTCGCAGCAGGAGAAGTTACAGGAGGAGTACACGGTGGAAATAGACTAGGTGGAAACGCTTTAGCTGACATCGTAGTATTTGGTAGAATAGCAGGACAGAATGCAGCAAAATAATCAAATAAGCTAAAAGAGGCCGTCTCAAAGGTGATTTATCATATCACTGAAATGAGATAGCCTCTCTTTTATTTGGCTCTTTATCAACTGCTATAGGTGAAGAAAAATGAAACAAAACTTTTAAATTAAAGAGTAAAATATAACCTACTGGGCTAGGAGCATGTGAAGTATTAGGAAGAAAACAAACAGCAATGGTTGTCGGAAAATTATTTTTTCTAAAACTATTGCTGTTTGTCTGTTCTAGCATATTAAAAAAATCTAACAATAGATATATAGGAAGTAGTAATTCAAAAATTTTTGGAAATAATATAAAAGCATAAAACATAAATAATTTACAGAATAATATTAATCTTGGATTGAATAA
Source organism: Alkaliphilus sp. B6464 (assembly GCF_018141165.1). NCBI lineage: Bacteria > Bacillati > Bacillota > Clostridia > Peptostreptococcales > Natronincolaceae > Alkaliphilus > Alkaliphilus sp. B6464. Next base: position 3,099,906 of record NZ_CP058557.1, on the reverse strand, counting down.
AGATAATAGATAATATATAATGGAAATTAATAGGTGTGGAAGAGCTGCCTATTAAAGGAAATCATTATTTATTAATCATTTTAAAACAATTGAAATGGAGGAGAAAGAATGAAGAAGCTAGGATTGTTACCAAGATTACTGATCGGAATTATATTAGGTATAATTATTGGTACCACTAAAATTGAATTTTTAACTAGACTACTTGTGACATTTAGTGGCATCTTTGGACAGTTTTTAGGTTATATAATTCCACTATTAATTATTGCCTTTGTTGCACCTGGTATTGCGGAGCTAGGGGATAAAGCGGGAAAACTGTTAGGAATTACCGCAGGGTTAGCCTATATATCGACTATCATAGCAGGTACTGCAGCATATTTTGTGGCAAGTAATGTACTACCTATGCTTATTCCAAGTGGTGCTAATATAGGAAGCACAGGTATAAAAGTTGAAGCTATATTTGAACTCGAAATACCGCCTATTATGGGGGTAATGACAGCTTTAGTTACTGCATTTTTACTTGGTCTTGGAATTGCTGCAATTAAAGGCAAAACTATGTTTGACTTTGTAAAAGAATTCCAAAATATTATTGAAAAAGTAATCGATAATATTATCATACCATTGTTACCAATATATATAGCAGGTATATTTGCTGAAATGGCCTTTACAGGTGAAGTAATGCAAACTATGGCTGTATTTGGTAAGGTATTCTTATTAGTAATAGCTGTTCATATTTCATATATTATTATACAGTTTTTAGTAGCTGGATCAGTTGCTGGAGTAAGTCCGTTTGCAGCTATTAAAAATATGCTTCCTGCTTATTTTACAGCTATAGGAACTCAATCTTCAGCTGCTACAATTCCTGTAACTGTTGAGTCAACTAAGAAAAATAAAGTAAGTGATGAGATAGCGGACTTTGCAGTGCCTTTATGTGCTACCATTCACTTAGCAGGTAGTACAATTACACTTACTACTTGTTCTCTTGCTGTAATGCTTTTACAAGGAACAACTTTAGAATTTGGGCAAATGCTTCCATTTATTTTGATGCTAGGAGTAACTATGATAGCGGCTCCTGGAGTACCTGGTGGGGCTGTTATGGCGGCTCTTGGATTACTTTCATCAATGCTTGGTTTTACAGAAGCTCAATTAGGGTTAATGATGGCGCTGTATATGGCTCAAGATAGCTTTGGAACAGCTGCCAACGTAACTGGAGATGGTGCTATCGCTATGGTAGTAGATAGAATAGCTAGAAAAAAATAATAATAAATATTTTATCTATAAAATGGAGGGTTTTTAACCTTCCATTTTATGTAATAGATTATAAGGTTATCTAAACTACGTAGAATATTAGTAATATTTTAAGGAATACTTACACTACGATGTGAGTAATTTCGTAGCAATATACGAATCCTATATTGTTTTAAGTTATAGGAAATAAATAAAAAGGATAAATATATTTTATGTTGAAATAGTATATTCAAAAAGAAGATATAAACAAAATGAAAGGGGAATGTATAATGGGAGAAGAAAAAAATAATAAAGGTACAAAAGTATTAGAAAGAGTAGAAATTAGTGAAGAGTTTAAGTGGTCTATTGAAAATATGTATCAAGATGAAAGTCATTGGGAAAATGATTATAACAGAGTAAAAGAACTTATTGAAGAGTTCAGCCAGTACCAAGGAAAACTTAATAGTAGCAAAGGACTTTTAAATGCATTAAATCTTTATGAAATACTATATGAAAAAGCATTGAAGGTCTATACATATGCAAAGATGAAAAGGGATGAAGATAATACAAATACTAAATACCAAGGATTAACTGATAAGGCACAAGGTTTATATATTAAAATGGAAAGCGCTGTTGCTTTCTTTGTACCAGAAATTTTACAAATTTCTGAAGAGGAAATAAATCAATATTATAGTGAAAAAGATGAACTAAAGAAATATCAGCATTATTTAAGTGAAATACTAAGGAATAAAGAACATGTACTTTCGATAGAAGAGGAGCAAATTATTGCGCAGGCAGGAGAAATAGCTCATGCTTCCCAAGATATATTTACTATGTTAAACAATGCTGATATGAAGTTCCCTACAATATTAGATGAAAACGGTGAAGAAGTAGAAGTAACTCATGGAAATTTTATACAACTATTAGAAAGTTCTGACAGAAGAGTAAGAAAAGATGTTTTTGCTGCTCTGTATAATACATATAATAGCTTCAAAAATACATTAGCAACCACATTTTCTTCAAACTTAAAGAAGGATTACTTCTTTGCAAAGGTGAAAAAACATAAAAGTTCAATAGATGCAGCCTTATTTGATAATAATATACCTATAGGTGTATATGATAAATTAATAGATACAATCCATGAAAATCTACACTTAATGCATAGATATGTTAATTTAAGAAGGAAAATGTTAGGTGTGGATGAACTACATATGTATGATTTATATACTCCTATGATAAAGGATGTTGAAATGTCGGTTAGCTATGAAAAGGCTAAAGAATTGATTATGAAAGGTTTAGAACCTCTTGGTAAAGAATATGTTAATATTTTAAAATCTGGATTCGAAAATAGATGGGTAGATGTTTATGAAAATACAGGAAAAACTAGTGGGGCATACTCTTGGGGAACCTATGATAGCTATCCATTTATTTTGATGAGCTACAAAGACAATGTAGACAGTATGTTTACATTAGCACATGAAATGGGACACTCAATTCACAGCTATTATACTGCTCAAAGTCAACCATTTATTTATAGTGATTATAAAATATTTGTAGCAGAGGTAGCATCTACTGTAAACGAAGCACTTGTTATGGATTATATGTTAAAAAACACTAAAGATTTAAATGAAAAGATGTATTTATTAAATTACTATTTAGAGCAGTTTAGAACAACGGTTTATCGTCAAACCATGTTTGCGGAATTTGAAAAGATTACGCATAATAAGATTCAAATAGGAGAAGCTTTAACAGTAGATGACTTGAATAAAATCTATCATGACTTGAATGTAAAGTACTATGGTCCCGATATTGTGGTTGATAGTCATATTGATATTGAATGGGCTAGAATCCCTCATTTTTACAATAGCTTTTATGTTTATCAGTATGCAACTGGGTATTCTGCAGCTATCGCTTTTTCAAAACAAATATTAGAAGAAGGAGAAATTGCTGCTAATAGATATATAGACTTTTTAAAAAGTGGAAGCTCTGATTATTCAATTAATGTATTAAAGAAGGCGGGAGTGGATATGACCAGCTCTGAGCCGATAAAATCTGCATTAAAAGTATTTGAAGGCTTACTGGATGAGATGGAAGATATTATCTTATCTAAAAAAAATTAATTTAAACTAGAAATAGGGGTCTTTATTGATAGAGGCCTCTATTTTGTTGTTTAAGAAAATATACATTTCTAATTTTTAAGTGTTTCTAAAGAAATAGGAATCTAATAATGTTTTGAGTACTTGAAAATTTAGCGTGAATTTTATGTGAGACAGGAGTGGATACTATAGCATCAGGTGACTTTATATTGTCCAATGTATAAAAATTGTATATAATAAAAAGCATAATGAAAAGAAGGTGATAATTATAGAAAATTTAAATATAGAGCAAATAATAAAAAATAGTACAGTAGAAGAATTATTTCAAGTAAATATTAAAATGCAGGATTGGATTTGGGTTAATAAGGATATTTTTTCTGATATTGTATATAATGCCTTAGAATATGAATCTGCAGATGAAGAATATTTGATAGAAGAAATAAACAATATTTCTGAAGATAAACTTAACGAGATTTTAAATGATAAATTTAAAAAAATAGGGTGGATTTCAGTTAATCAACGACTATTTGAGAAATTAGTAGAGGACTTTATATCTACGAAAGATATTGAAACATTTATTTATGTTAATAAAAGATTTTATACTAAAAAAATAATTGAAAAGACTAATGAACTTAGCTGGATTTTAAAAGCAATGGCTATTGATGGATATCAGCATTTATCATTAGAAGATAAGACTTTATTAGAAATTTATGAAGAATACTTTAATGAAAATGGTATGCTTATAGAAGAAATATTACTTAGAGGAGAATATAAATTTTTAAATGTAGCTACTTGGAAATTTGATGAACAGATTAATGTATTGGAATTTTATAAGATGGACGAAAAGTACAGACAATGGTCCGAGGGAAACTCTAACTTTATGTTTTATGAATTATGTAAATAAGAATATATTAAAAACTCCCTCCAGTGTATAAGAGGGGGTTTTGATATTCGAGTATCTAAACAAAAGGCTTAGAGTCTATAAGGCTGTTAGAATGGATAGCTTTTTTTAGAATAACCATTTGCTGATCATAATCCTTTTCTATTTTAAAATCATACTCCTTATTGCAGTTATCACATTCGACTTTTTGCTTGAAATCCTTTTGATCTCTGTAAAAGAAAAGATATGGAGCATATCCTTCTTCATCATTCCACTTTACGGCTCCATCATCCTTTATATGGTAATGATATACATAGGTAACTTCATCTTTTAATATTATATTTCCTTGGTTACAACTTGTACACTTCAATATAATCACTTCCTTAATAATATAAATGCTTACTACTATTATTGAGAATTTATTTTGAATTTATTCAAATTATAATATAATTAATGGTAGTATGAAATCATAATGTAGGAGGACCTAGTATATGGATAAGTACTTATATGATCTAAAGAAAATTGTTTACAACCTAGAAAGTGGGTATTTTAAAGGAAGAGAAGTTGGACTTTTAGATAATTTAATTGTAACGGCTCAAAACATGAAGGATAAATATACAGCGATGCAAAATGCTATATATTTTAATGATAATATTCAACTAGAAAAAATATCGCAAGAAAAATTTTTATACAAGCCTGTTATGTCAAGAAATTATTATGAAGGCGATTATCTTGAAAGATTTGGTGAAACAAGGACATCAGATTTAAAAAGTTGTAAGCTTTTAGAAATACATAATCAGTTTTGGAAGGCATATGAAGTTCAAAAGGGAAATATATTTGCATCGATTCCTAAGGAATTAGCCACCTTGGAGCAATCTCAAAGATTGGAATCCTTAGAATGGGATGAGGTAGAGGTGAATGTATATGAAGTAAAAAAATGTAATTTAAATAAAAAAGATTTTACAAAGTATATAGAAAAGGTTTTTAGGCATCATATATTAGTTCTCGAAGTATATAGTAATGTTATTATGGTATTGGAATATAACTTGAAGTAATATAGGTAATTTTGTTCTAAATTAAACTTAAAGGATATAGAAAAGGCTATTGTTTACTATTAATAGTTAGGAAGCTTCTTTTATTAAGAAGCTTCCTTTTACATTTATACTTGAATAACTAATTCAATGTATTGTTTTAAAAAATAAAATTAATAAAGGTTAGTTTGGATACGGCTTTTATGTTTAGGGACTTGGCATTATAATGCGGGTAAATTCTGTATCACATATAGCTTATTGGATAATATTGCCATAATATTTCCTTATGATACATAATGATATTTTATATCAACTGATAAAACTATAGTTTTTTTCTATAAATTACTGATTATTTATTAACAAACATAATACTTGAAGCAAAAAATATTAGCTTGTTAAAACGTTGAAAAAACAAAGAAAACCTCGAAAAAAGATGGAAATTTTATAAATATGGCAATGGTTTACAATGTTTGTTATATAAAGTATACTATATATAAGTGTAGGATGTTAAAATGTTTTAAAAGAAGTGAAAAAAATAATGCACTTAAATGTTTTGTTTTTAACGAATTATTGATGCTGTTTATTATCAATTGAAAAAAGGAGGAATAAAATGTCTAAGTATGCAATGGTATTTGATAAGGAGAAATGTATAGGCTGTAACGCATGTGTTGTAGCTTGTCAACAGGGTTATCAGTTACCACCAGATAATAAGTTGAATTGGGTACTGGTTAATCAAAAAGGTAAATTTCCAAATGTTATAATGGAGTTTGTACCTGCTCTATGTGCCCACTGTGAAGATCCTATTTGTGTTAAAGCTTGTCCAGTAGAAGGTGCCACTTACAAAACTAAGGAAGGCTTTGTTTTAGTAGATGAAGCAAAATGTATTGGCTGTGGTGCGTGTGTTAACGCTTGTCCTTATGGTGCTAGATCAATTAACGCAGAGAGTAACAAAGTAGTAAAATGTTCATTCTGCGCGTCTCGAGTTTCTAATGGTGAGGCTCCTCTATGTGTTAACACTTGTATTACTAATGCTAGAATTTTTGGAGACATAGATGATCCTAATAGTGAAGTATCTAAGTTAATGAAGGAAAAGCAACCTAAACAGTTAGGAGATCCTGAAAATATAAATCCTCAAGTTTTTTATTTATAGGAAGGAGGAGTAACTATGAATTTAATGAAATTATGGGAAAAACATATTAGTCGTAGAAGTTTTTTAAAAGCATCTGGAGTTGCTACAGGAACAATGCTGTTTTTAAGTGGATGTAATCAATCCAAGGGTGATGATGTAGAAGCTGACAGTATTACAAATGTTGAAACTGCATCAGCAAAAACAGAAAATGTAACAGTAGTACCTACTGCTTGTTATATGTGTGCTATTTATTGTGGTGCGAAGGCAGTTGTAGGTGATGAAGGTAGGGTTCTTAGGATAGAGCCTAACAAGAAAGATCTGACTAGTGGAGGTGGATTGTGTCCTAAAGGAAATTCTGGGGTTCAATTATTGTATGATGCTGATAGATTAAAATACCCAATGAAAAAAACAGGTCCATATCAATGGGAGAAAATATCCTGGGATGAAGCTTTTGATACTATTTATGAAAAACTTACAGATATTAAAGAAAAATATGGTCCAGAGACATTGATTTTAATGAACCGTAGAGGACATTATGCATCTTTATTAAAAGGTTTTGCATCAAACTATGGAACACCTAACGGACCTTTTGGGAGTGGTAGTATTTGTGAAGGTGGTAAGAGGGTAGGAAATAAGTTAGTATTAGACAATACATCTGCTTTAGCGGATTATAAAAACTCTAAATATATTATTTTAATGGGTGCTAACCAAATGGAAGCTCCAAGATATAGATTGGCATTTCCAAAGGAGATTATTGAAGCAAAGAGAAATGGTGCAAAGCTTGTAGTAGTCGATCCCCGATTTGCCTATTCTTCTGCAAAGGCAGACGAGTACTTACCAATTACTCCAGGTACAGATGCTGCATTACTAATGGGAATGGCCCATGTTATTATTAAGGAAAATATCTATGATAAAGAATTTGTTGAAAACTATGGACAGGGTTTTGATGTTTACAAAAAAGAGGTATTAAAGGATAAATATAAGCCTGAAAATGTAGAGAAAATTACAGGTATTGCGGCAGAAACAATTATTCGGATTGCTAGAGAGTTTGCAACTGCAGAGTCAGCTGTTGTTGATTCTTCCAGCGGACTTTATATGTGGTCAAATGCTGTTCAAAATCAACAAGCATTGCAGTCATTGAATGCGCTAGTGGGAAGTATTTGCAAAAAAGGTGGAATGGTTTACCCTAGGGGTGGAAAGACAAATAGCATCGAATTTACTAATAATGTTACAGAAAAAAAATATTATGCTCAGGCTGGGTATCCATCCTACAAGGGTAACCCACATGATGGAAATAGAAATATTTTTCCGGCTGCTATACTAACGCCAGAGGCTGTACCGGCAGGCCCATTATCTAATGCTAAAACAGCTTCGGTTAATAATGGAAATGGAATTAAGGCTGCAATTATTTATAATACAGAACCTGTAGGAGCTCAGATGAATGGGAAATTAACAAAGGAAGCTATGGAAAAGCTTGAGTTTGGTATTGTAATAGATTTATACTTAACGCAAACTGCGGAAGCTTTACCAGTAGGAGGTATTGTATTACCGGAATGTACTTATTTAGAAAGAACGATAGTAAATAAGCCAACATCATTTGTACCTTATTTAAATATTAATCAAAAAGTTGTGGAACCACAATGGGAAAGTAAATCTGGACATTGGATATTTGTTAAATTAGGAAAACGATTTGGATATGAAGATTTCATGGCAATGGATGAAAATGATGAGGTAGGAGCAGCTAGAGATTCTATAGCGGGAGTTGAACAGGCCGATGGATCTTTTGCAGACTGGGATGAGCTAATTCGTGAAGGTGTTTGGATTGGAAAAGATACTGAGCCTAAATATGGAAATTATGACAAGCTTAAAGATGGGAAGTTCCAGTTTGCGCTAGTAGGAGAATTAGATGAAGTACAGGAGCTTTACTTAAAAGCAGGTGGTGGTATCACAGCTGAATATGTGGAACCTAAAAATAGACCTAGCAAAGAGTATCCTCTTTACTTTATGGCAGGGGGCAAGGTAATTTGGCATACACAAACATCTACTAGAAATATTCCATATTTAATGCAGTGCTTTGATAAAAATGCAATTGTAAAGGATACAAACTATTTAATAATTAGTCCCGCAGATGCAGAAGAACGTGGAATTAAGTCCGGTGATAGAGTGTTGGTAAGGTCAAAAACTAATGAAGTGGAAGTAGAGACATTAGTATCAGAACGTGTACCTAAAGGATATACCCATATGACTCATGGTTTCGGTCATGATGCTCCAACCTTAACTTTGGCAAATAATAATGGAGCAAACTCCTCTTTATTGGTTGACGAAAAACGTATGGACTTGGCTAATTGCTTAACAGCAAAAGAAGAAACTTGTCAAGTTTATAAAATTTAGGGAAGTGGTACGATGTATATGACACTCGGAGAAAGAAGTAAAATATTTGGTATTTTTATGTTGACTTTCCAATATCCAGATAAAGAATTTATTGAGCATTTACAAAACGGAAATCTTTATTTTACGATTCGAGGCTACTTAGAAGATGTTTTTGCTAATAATATTAATGAAGGACTATTGGAAGAGCTAGATGATTTGTTAAAAGAATACTCATCAACAAATACAGAAAATTTATTTTCTGATTTAAAAACCGAGTATCATAGATTGTTTATAGGATACAAAAAACTTTTAGCTCCTCCTTATGCATCTGTGTATTGGGATAGTACAGGTAAGTTAATGCAAGAACCTGCCATTCTACTAAAAAGACTTTATAAAGAATGGGGATTTGAAGTTTCTAAGGATTATAAAGACTTACCAGATCATATTTCTTTGCAGCTTGAATTTTTATATCAACTTGGGGAAATAATGAATAAAGACAGCGAATCTACTCTTTATGATGTGCAGAAAAGAGTAATAGGTGATATAATTTTGAAATGGATTTATAAATTTGCTGAAAATATTAATAACTATCAAAGTCTAAAATTTTATGGTTTGATGATAAAAATTTTAGTGAATGTTTTAGAGCAATATTAAAATAGACTAGGATAAATCCTAGTCTATTTTAATGCTTCATTCGATAGCTAATAGTTTCACACTAAATCTTATATAAAAAACAATCGGTTTAGGCAACTCTTAACTATGTCTGTAGACTATAAAAATTTACTTGTAACCCTGCTCCAAAACTCATAGCTTTCTAGCCTGACCATATTTATTTTATACTCGGATAAACTTATATCTACCTGCATAATACTATTATATCTATGTTCTAAACCGTCGCTAACAATAACTAAAGAGTCTTCAAAACGATATTCAGGATTTACCTTAATTATTGCATCTGACGGCAAAATAATACTAGATGTAAAAGAACGGTAGACATTTGTGTTTATAGGGGCTAACGGTGTAATTTGTAGGACATTTAAACTAGGGTCTACTATACTTCCGCCAGCTGAGTAGTTATAAGCTGTACTTCCAGTAGAGGTTGATATAAGTATTCCATCTCCACTGAATCTTTGTATTAAATTATTATTAACATAAATGTCTAAGTGAATTGTACTTGATTTATTACTTTTAATAACAATTTCATTAATGCCGATTACATCTATGCAATTTTCTCTAGTAGAGATATTAGCTTTAATCGGTATAAATTCTTGAATAGTGTAGTCTTTAGACATATATTTTAAAAGAAAACTATCGATTTCTTTAGGAGTTATTTCTGTAAAAAATCCAAGATGTCCTGTATTTATACCTATAATAGGGGTACTTGGGAAGTTGTGGTTTCTTAAAGCTCTCAAAAAAGTACCATCACCGCCTATACAGATAATTAATTGGACTGCATCATTAAAAATATTACTTACTGTATATCCTAAAGAAATTAATTTATTTTTTAAATTATATGCTGTATCTACAGATAACTTTTCATTATTGTGCACAATATTGATGATTTTAGTAGACTCCATAGACATTCTCCTTTATTATTTAAAGTATCTATATTTATTATAGTTCTATGGTAATAAAAAAATCCCTTTAACAAAAAATAATTAAATTAATAGGAGTAGATAATAAAATGATATTAGAAAGTAAGCAAAAAGAAGACATAATTATATATGATGCTGAGTATGAGGATGATGGAAAGGAATTAAAGCAGGTTCTTAAAGGAAGATTAGATTTTTCAAGTAGATTATTATCGAAATTAAAACGAAGTAAAAATGTTTTTATTAACGGAGAATATAACAAGTACCATGAAACAGTGAAAGATGGAGATGAAATTAAGATTGTTATGGATGAAGAGTCGAATCATTTTATTCCTCAAGATATTCCCTTTGAAGTTGCTTATGAGGATGTTGATTTAATATTAGTAAATAAACAACCTGGCATAGTAACTCATCCAACAAAAAGTCATCCAGATAACACGATTGCTAATGCAGCATCATGGTATTTAAGGAATAAAGGTGTTAATTGTAAAATCAGGTTTGTGAATAGATTGGATATGGATACTTCAGGCCTATTAGTTATTGCTAAAAATGCATATTCCCATCATGTTCTTTCTCAACAGATGCAAGAAGACAAGATTGAAAAAAAATATATTGCATTTGTTTGGGGGGTAATTAAGGAGGATAAGGGTAGAATTGAAGCTCCAATTCATAGAACTTCTGCAGATTCTATAAAAAGGATTGTAGATGAAAATGGACAGGATTCTATTACGGAATTTAAAGTATTAGAAAGATATAAAAATGCAACTATGCTTGAAGTAAAATTATTAACAGGTAGAACCCATCAAATACGTGTGCATATGGAGCATATTGGGCATGCCCTAATAGGAGATACTCTTTATGGTAAAGATGATGGAGAGTTGATAGGGCGTCAAGCCTTGCATGCTAAATATTTATATTTTCTGCAGCCAAGGTATAGAAAGGAAGTAGAAGTAGAAGCCAGCTTACCAGAGGATCTAATAGAGCTTAGAAGCAAGCTTCAAAATATGTAAAGAATATATAAACTATATTAAAGGATAAAAAGTAGAACTGATATCAGTTCTATTTTTATGTTCTAGGTTGACGCCATAACATCAATATACTTTTAATTGGCAACAAATATACTTATGATATTAAAAAAAATGTGTACCCAATATATAAAAATAGAGCTTATAATTCTTTTTTAATAGATGGCAGCCATTGAAAATGTCTGAATATTGAATAGTATTCTGAAATATGATACTATGGTAGTAGAAAATTTAGCATTTCGAAATAAACAGGGGGATATTTACAGTGGAAAATACATGCACGAGGGAGCAATACTCCAAAAATGATAGAAAGATATTAAGAAGTAGGGTTATTGAAATTGCTTGGCCGGCTGTTACTGAGTTAGTGTTAGTGTCACTTTTTGGTGCTATTGATATGATGATGGCTGGGCAGATAGGATCAATTGGAACAACTGCTATTACGGCCATTGGATTAACTAATCAACCTATATTTTTAGCTATGGCAGTATTCCAAGCTTTAAATATCGGGGGTACAGCTTTAGTTTCTAGGTTTATAGGTGCTAAAAAAGAATCTGAAGCAAATAATACAACTATGCAATTGTTATATATAACCTTTTTTCTTTCTTTTTTTGTAGTTATACCTGCAGTAATGTTTGCTAAACAAATATATATATTTATGGGTGCAGATAAAGAAGTAATAGATATCGGGCTAATGTACTTTAAAATAGTTTTGTATGGTATTTTTCCTCAAAACTTTGCTTTGGCTATTGCTGCTGTTTTAAGGGGCGCTGGAGACACAAAAACTCCTATGATGATAAATATTTTTTCTAACTTACTTAATGTATTTGGAAACTATGTTTTAATATTTGGACATTTGGGTTTTCCAGAGCTAGGTGTTACGGGTGCAGGAGTTTCAACTCTTATCTCTAGAATTATATCTATGATAATGTTAGGATGGATACTTTTTAATGGAAAAAGCAAAATAAAGTTAAATTTTAAAAATAAACATAAACTAGATTTAACTACGATAAAAAGGCTGATGAGAATCGGATTTCCTTCTGCTCTAGAACAGTTTTTCTTAAGAACAGGTAACTTATTTTTCGTTAGAGTGGTTGCCACTTTAGGGACAGTAATTTATGCTGCTCATCAAGTTTCACTCAGTATTTTATCCATGTCTTTTACCTCAGGTATGGCATTTGGTATGGCGGCATCAACATTAATAGGACAAAGTTTAGGGGCAGAAGATAAGGAGCTAGCAGAGGAATATGGTAAGGAAGTAAGATTTCTAGGTTCAATTGTTGCTACCGCCATAGGTGTTATATTTTTCATATTTGGACCTCGAATAGTAGCTCTTTACAGCAATGATCCTGAAGTTATAAAGAGAGCTTCTTTTGTTTTAAAAATGATTGCTATTATTCAACCATTTCAGTCATCGCAATTAATCTATGCTGGTGGATTGAGGGGAGCAGGAGATACGAGATGGCCTCTGATTTCAACTCTTGCAGGTATATGGTTTGTTCGAGTTACACTAGCCTATCTGTTTATTAATGGTTTAGGATATGGATTAATTGGTGCTTGGTTAGCTATTTGTATCGATCAGATTATTAGATATTTTATTCTTTTATGGAGATTTAGACTTGGTAAGTGGAAACATATAACCGTATAAATTGAATCTATACTTCCGTTAAATTTAAATTTTATCTCAGTTTTATATAATGATATGTTGATAAGGACTATATATAGTATAATGAAAAATGCAGAAACACAATTAGCAGGAATTTTTTAAAAATTGAAAAAATTTCAGCGATCTTTAAGTAAAAAGAAGGATTTTTCAACTGTATATAGAACTGATACATATAAAAAAATTTATGCACTTCGGAATTACGCATAAAACAAACGGGGGGATAAAGTTGAATTTGGGAAAAGAAATTATACAGGATGAATTAGAGTCGGTAAAGATGTTAGGAATCTTAGAGAATAGTCTGGAGGAATTATCCTTGCAATTCATTTACATATTAAAGGATTATAAAGACGAGGGGTTAATAGGGGAAAAAGAGTACGAAAACCATACTAGGATTAAAGAGAACTTTTTAAACTATTTGAATAAAAAAAGAGGAATATCTACTCTATAATAGAGTAGATTAAGGGTTGATTTACTAGTATAATGAAAATAGTCAAAAATTATATATTACATATAAGATACTAGTTTTCTGGTATCTTATTTTATAGTCTAGGAAGGTATAAATCATTAGTGTTTTTTAGAAGTAGGAATTTAAAATTTAAAGTACAGCGGTAGTCGATGGTATAGCATCAAATGAGTTTTTAAAATGTTAAGTAATTGAAAGGGTGTATATATATGAGAGAGACAAACAGTATTATTCTACATCATGTTATTATACATGTATTAGACAAAACAATGGATGTACCTTTATTTACGGATTATGAACAGGAAATTACAGAGGAGATTCATGAACTTCTAGAAAGGCATATTGTACGTTCTTTAAAGGATGATGATAATAGAATAGCTAAGTTTATAAGCGGTCCTAATATTGTAAGAGATAACTGTGATGCTATGCTATATGGAGAAGAATGTTTTATTGAGAGCTCTAAAACAATCGCTCAGCATTTATTTAATGCAATGAAAAGTCATGGGAATATATCGTCCTGTGATTTAGTTGTATGTATTTATTCTGTAGATAATATAAAATATATTGCCTTGTTAAAAATGGATTATAGAAAGTCATATATACATGATGTTGAATATATAGGAGATAAGTTTAAGGTATCTATTATTCCGCAAGAAATAGGCCTTCCTGGTGCAGGTCAAAGATTACAAAAATGTGCATTTATTAAACTATATGAGGCCAACGAAGAATATGACTTAGTAGTGCTAGATAAACAACAGTCTGCAGACCAGGATCATGAAGTAGCGAACTTCTTTGTAAAGGATTTTTTAAATAGTAATATACTAGTAGATAGTAAAGACAAAACAAAGATGTTTAAAAACATTACAGAAAAATGGGTAAGAAGTCAATTAAGACAGGACATAGAGCAGGCTACAAAAGTAAGGGAGACTTTGTCTAATAATCTAAAAAAAGAAGAAGAAATAAATATTAGAGGCTTTGTAGAAGATGCTATGGATGGTAACGAGGAAATACAAAATGATTATATAGATCATCTAAATAGTAATGGTTTTCAAATAACTAGCTTTGAGGTTAATAAGCCTTGGGTAGAAAAAAAGCTTAAGAAAAAATCAATTAAAACTGATACAGGATTCGATATTAAAAATGATCGTGATTGTTTTGATGATAATTTAAAGTTTCATGTTAAAAGAAATGGTGATGGTACTGTTGATATTATAATAAAAAATGTAACATTCTTTGTAGAGAAGTAAGGGATGTTTATACTTTTGAATTTCAGATATAAGACTTAGATTTTTGGTATGATATTTTGCAACTTTACATCTCGTTAATATTATGTTAATATATTATGTAAACCACCCTCTTACATATTAAATTTTAAATTTAAAAATCAAAGGGGGTTTTTGTGTGCAAAAATTAAAAATGAATAAAAATAGAATTGTAATTATTTTAATATCTGTAGTGTTTTTATTGCTGACCATCGCTTTTGTATTTAGTATGAAGTTTAAAAAACCAGTGCTCCAAATTTCCTATACAGAATTTTTGGAAAAAGTTGATAACAATCAGATTAAATCTGTATCTATATCGGACTCTGCCCAGTTAAAGGGTGAGTTTAATGATGGGGAACAATTTATAACAGATAATCCTAGGATAGATGGATTTAAAGAGAGCATGTTAGTTAAAAATATAGAAGTTAAAGAATCAAGCGATCAGTATTCACCTGGACAACTAGCTTTGACTATTGGAGCTATTGGTGCTTTTGCGGGAGTGGCAATTTATTTATCGAAGAATAATTCGCAGCAAGTTTCTAAAGAATATGATAAAATGTCGAATATAGAAATTTCAACTGAAAAAGATTCAAATATAAGATTTAGTAATATTGCAGGTAACGAGGAAGCAAAAGAGAATATTATGGAGCTTGTTGACTTTATAAAAAACCCACAGAAGTATGAAAGATATGGGGCTAGAATGCCAAAGGGTATAATTTTATATGGTCCTCCAGGAACAGGTAAAACTCTAATGGCTAAGGCTTTAGCAAGTGAAGCGGGAGTAGATTTTTTAGCGGTGTCAGGCTCTGATTTTGTTCAAATATATGCAGGACTAGGGGCTGGCAGAATTAGATCATTATTTAAAAAGGCTAAGGAAAAAGGTAAGTGTGTTATATTTATAGATGAAATAGATGCTATTGGTAAGAAAAGAGACCGTAGTGGACTAGGTGGGAGCGACGAATCTGATAGAACTTTAAATGCACTTTTAACTGAAATGTCAGGTTTTAAGGGTAGTGAAGGTATTGTAGTTATAGCAGCTACCAATAGATTAGACACATTAGATGAAGCTCTTTTAAGGCCAGGAAGATTTGATAGGCAGATTGAAATTGGTCTACCAGATTTAAATGCTAGGCATGAAATTTTAAAACTTTATAGTAAGGATAGACCAATTGCAGTTAGTCTTAGTTTAAGGGGTATAGCGGAGCAAACGGTGTATTTTAGTGGTGCAAAGTTGGAAAATCTTATGAATGAAGCTGCTATTAACGCAGCTAGAGAAAATGCAGAAGCTATTACTGCTCTTCATATAGATAAAGCTTTTTATACTGTAATTGCTGGAGATGAGAAAAAAGATAGAAGTAATATTAGAAATATAGATAGAAGAATTACTGCGTATCATGAGGCAGGTCATGCGGTTGCTACTAAGCTACTTTGTCCAGAAAATAAGGTTACAAAGGTAACTATTATTCCTAGTACAAAAGGAGCAGGGGGATTTAGTATGAACATTCCTCCAGATAAAATGTATAATACAAAAAAAGAAATGACAAATAATATTAAAATTGCATTAGCTGGTAGAATTGTAGAAGAACTAATATTTGGTGCTGATAATGTTACTACTGGTGCAAGTAATGATATACAGAAAGCAACGGAAATATTAGTAGCTATGATTAAGCAGTTTGGTATGAGTGATGAAATTGGTATGATTAATTACGATGTATTATTTGGGCATCAAGGTGCGTCAGATGGGAAACTAGCTGAAATTACTAAAAATGAAATGCAAAGACTTTATGATGAAACAAAACTGCTTATAGAGAATAATAGAGAGTTAGTTTATTCAATAGCTGAAAATCTTTTAGATAAAGAGACACTAAATGAAGAAGAAATTGATAGGTGCATTGAAAATATGTGGCAAAAAGCTTTAAACTAGAGTAATTCTGTAATATCTGCTGTATTTACAAGCTTAATAAGCTTTAAAGGCAAAAATTTCATTTTATAAAAACATGATTTTAGTATATAATAATTATATAAACAAGTGATAAACGAGTTCTGAGGTGTTCGTAAGGCTTAGTAAAATTCAACCTACAATAGACATCCGGGAGATTATATTTTTATTTGGACGAAAAGCCGCCATAGAGTGGACTTCGAAATAATAAAATATTTCACCCACCTTGCAGTGAGGAGAGGGTGTGAATTTTGCAGCTGACGGCATCTTGGATAAACTTTTAACCCCCTATTATTGGGGGTTATTTTATTATGTAATAAAATATAAATTACAAGTGTAACGAGAGTGCCACTTATCTCCTATACATCTTATGGATGAAGAAACTGGAGATTATAATAAATCCTATATCAAAAAGTACCTAAATAGTTTAGATTATGCTATAATTAAGTTTGTAAAACGTAGTCAAGGACTAATGGTTAAAAAAGGTAATCCTTTAAGCATCCAATCTGTGAAAGATTTAACCAGACCAGATATTCAGTTTGTTAATAGTGAAGAGTTTATTAGTAAAATTGTAAAATTAGATGGATATAGTACAGATAATATTGGAGATATCGTATATATCTAGATTTAATTTAATATGATATTTATTTTAAGGGGGAGTAAATTTGGCAAAGGTTGTTGCAATTAATATTAGTAGAAGAAAAGGAATACCAAAGGATCAAATTAAAGAAGGAGTTTTTATTGAAGATTTTGGCTTAGAAGGAGACGCTCATGCAGCAAATTGGCATAGACAGGTTAGTTTATTGGCTCAGGAGAGTATAGATAAAGCAATAGCAATGGGAGCAGATGGATTAGAACCTGGTAAGTTTGCTGAAAACATAACTACTGAAGGTATCGTTCTATACGAACTACCTGTAGGTACTCAATTAAAAATAGGTGAAACTATTCAAGAAGTAACACAAATAGGTAAAGAATGTCATCAAAAATGTGCTATTTTTTATACTGTAGGAGAGTGTGTAATGCCTAAAGAAGGTATTTTTACTAAGGTAATTAAAGGTGGTATAGTTAAACCTGGTGATGATATTGAAATAATTAAATAGTATACTTGTAAAAGAAATTAAGGGATAGGCTATCGGCCTATCCTTTAATTTCTTTTATAATCGATTTAACATTTAAGGTTTTAGTTATAGATAATAAAAGCAAGTACAATATGCCCCCTAATAATGCTGAAACCATAGTGCTTAGGAAATTACTGTTTGTAGCTAGATAAGATACTTTATAAATATATAACATTGATACAGCTGCTAGACTCGACAATACTGTTGGTTTAATTAACAATTGTAGTATAGAGAGTCTAATTTTAATAGCTCGTTTTAACGTAATAAAATTTAATGTAAAGATAACGAAAGCTGAAAGTATATATCCGATAAAGAAACCATTTATCCCATATTTCGGATTAGAGATTAAAAAATATGTACAATAGAGCTGAATTACCATGCCTAGTAAATAGTTAACTGTAGTGATTATTTGTTTTCCCATTCCGTGTAAAATACCAGATAAAGTGTGCTGCATACATAAAAATATGGTTGAATAGCTTATTATAGATAAATAGTTTCCTACGTCTTCTAGGTTGTAAATTAGTTGTGCTATGTGGTTGCCGAATGCAGTATATATAATAGTTATTGGAATAGCCACTAACAATGTTATTTTTATTGCTAAATTACATTGCTCACTAACATCATCCATATTGTTGATTGCCATTTGTTCTGATATATTTGGAATAATATTAACTGCTAAGGCAGACGTCACAGTAAAGGGTAGAAACAATAGTGGCATTGCCATTCCGGTTATTTTACCAAAGGCTTGAATTGCCTCGGAGTTTGTATATCCTGCAATAATTAATCTCTGCGGTATTAGAATTGAACTTGCTGTTTGCATTAATGATGAAACTAACCTACCTATAGTAATAGGTATTGATATATATAGTATGCTACTAGCTACTTTCAATGAAGACTCTGTATAGACTTTTATAAGATGCCTTCTAGGGTTTAACTTTCTCAGATTAAACTTAAATATCAAGTATATTAGCCCAAAAAATTCTCCAAGTGAAACTCCGATAATCCCTATGGTAGCAGCTAGAACAGGATTGGATGGCTTTTTATATGCTAAATAGGATAATACAAATATTATACGAAATAATTGCTCTATAATTTGTGCATTAGCAGGAGGTTTCATATCTTTTAATCCATAAAAAAAACCTCTTATTATACTAGCAAAGGTTATTAAGCTTATTGCGGGGATTGTGAATAAAACTGGATAGAATATTGCTTCGTTTTTTAATACTTTAGTAACAATGAAGTCCATATTAAGCGACACCAATATGGATAAAACTAAAGATAAGGCTCCGCCAATGAAAAGAGATATAGTTAATATTTTATAAACACCCTCTCTATTATTTAAAGAGTTTTCCGTAGCTACAAGTTTAGATACTGCTGATGGAATGCCTGCAGATGTTGCTGTTATAAGTAACATTAAAAAAGGAAACACCATCTGATATAGACCTATAGCCTCTGGTCCTATCAATCTTGAGAGTATTATTTTATATACAAACCCAAGGGATCTAACTAGAAAATTAACTATAACTAATAAAATTGTTCCGTAAATAAAAGAAGATTTTTTCAATTAATTACCTCCCTGCGTAAAGCTTTATTTAACTATATTCATACATATTCTATAGCAACAAGCTTTATTACTGGAAAGCTATTGTACGGAGTGATTATAGGCATTAGAGTTTGAGAAATTAGAAAAAAGTTCTTTTAAAAGTGAATAATACATATATATGGGTACATATATATAAAGAAAAAATATAAAAGGGGTGAGGTATTTATGCTTCAAAGTATAGAAGGAATTATGACAAAGGCAGAACTTTTATCTGTAGTTGAGAATAAAATATCTAGCTTAAATGAAACTTTTACATTGGCTTCTATAGATATAGATAATTTTAACACTGTTAATAGCTATTATGGAGAATATATAGGAGATCAAGTGTTGAAGAAAATGGCATCTATTTTGAAACAAAACTTAAAGAGTGATGATTTAGTATGTAGATCAAATAAAGATGAATTTAGTGTTATATTCTCTAATACACTTTCTGAAACCGGGTTTATTATGATTGAAGAGATAAGAAAATATTTAGAAGCAAATACATTCGCTCTAGGAGATAAGGAAAAGAAAAAGGAAATTAATATACGTATTAGCGTAGGTATAGCTAATCATCCTAGAAATGCTAAAAATTCTGTAGATCTTTTTAGGGCTGCTGATAGTGCGCTTTTTAGGGCAAAAAAGGAAGGAAAAAACCGAGTTTATATGGCAGAAAGTGAGAGTATGGTATTAAAGTCCAGCTATTATACAAAGACGCAACTTGAAAGGTTAGCAGAATTATCTCAGAAAACAGATAAGACAGAAGCTTTTTTACTTAGGGAAGCCTTGGATGATATTTTTGAAAAGTATAGTAAATAGGTTAGGTCTACAAACAGGCTACTAAAAATAGCTTGTTTATTTTTTTGAAAAAAACATACAATATATGTGATCATGCTTAAAGCTTAGAGTATATCCTATTTATTTTATAAAGTTAGCATATGAGGATAAAATACCTGGTATTAAAAAGCCAGTTGGTAGGAGGTATTTTTATGGAATGGGTTTGTCCTATTTGTAATGGAATGGCAAGTTACATAGTAAAATGTTCTGATTGTGGTAATCAAATGGATGCAAGAGGTGCAATAGAAGACTATTTTGATAATTACAGCCCGTATTTAGACAAAAGTATAACTCAAAGGATTGATGGTGTAGAAGGTCATCGGTGCGTACATCTTTTTTACTGTCCAAACTGTAGTGATGATAAAAGAATACCTGTTAATCAAATTTGGATGTGAACAATATGTCTTGAAGTTATCAGTCATTAGGTAAAATTCTTGCAATGAATTTGATTTTTGCAAGAAAAAATGCAATAAATATTTAACAAATTGCAAAATTAAATCTTTATTTAAAAATATAGAGCTCTTTCCTTATGGTTACTCAATTGATGAATCTTATAAAACAGAGGATTCTATGTATTGCAATTATAATATTATTATCTCTAAACAATATATATAATTATAAAATGAAATAAAATTAATAATTATTTCAATTGACAAACAAATGATAATAATTTATAATAATATTACAAATAAAACTTATCTAAGGAAGGGGTTAAAATATGAAAGAGGATAAGAAACAAGAAAAAGGACTAAAAGAATCTAGGAATTGTGGAGTATATACTTGCATACACTGTGTTGTTAACACCTGCACCTTAGATGAATGCGAAATGTATGAAAATAGATTTTTGCAAGAAGGTTAAATAATAGTTCATATTAGTTAAAAATAAGATCCCATCTTTAGAGATAGGATCTTTTATAGTTCCGCTGTTTTTATTAAATTTTTACCTAATTTGAATGATGTGCTACATACTTTCTTTGTACTGTAGCTGATAAAGCTTATAATAAATTCCTTCCTTTTCTAACAGCTCCTGATGATTTCCAACTTCGCGCAGACGTCCTTTATGAAGAACCATAATTTTATTGCAGTTTTGAATGGTCGATAGTCTATGAGCAATAGCTATTGAAGTTCTGCCTTTTATTAGCTTTACAACTGCGTCTTGAATTAACTCCTCTGTTTCTGTATCTATATTAGAAGTAGCTTCATCTAAAACTAATATTGAAGGATCTGTTGCCAATGCCCTAGCAAATGCAAGTAGTTGTCTTTGTCCAGAAGAAAGAGTAGAACCCCTTTCCATTACAGGTTCTTCATATTTTTTAGGAAGCTTTTCTATAAAGTCATGGGCATTAACATACTGAGCAATTTCCTGTACTTTTGTATCAGGAATATCATAATTATTTAAAACTATATTATCCTTTATAGTACCAGTAAACATAAATACATCCTGAAGTACTATCCCTATATTTTTTCTCAAGGTAGATAGAGGGATGTCTTTAATATTAACACCGTCAATTAATATCTCACCTTTTTGAATATCATAAAATCTACTAATTAGGTTGATAATTGAGGATTTACCTGCTCCAGTGGCTCCTACAAAGGCTACGGATTCTCCAGAGTTTATTTTAAAACTAATGTCCTTTAAAACCCAGTCTTCGCTGTTATATGCAAACCAGACATTTTTAAATTCAATGGTTCCTTGTAAATTATCAATATCCCTAGGTTTTGCTGGCGTAATAATATCTGGATCTTTATCAAGTAGTGCAAAAATTCTCTCTGATGATGCCATCGCAGATTGAAGAATATTATATTTTTCTGTTAAGTCATTTATTGGTTGAAAAAACTGCTTTAAGTAGTCGATAAATGCAACTAAAACACCAAACTGTATAGATTGACTAATTACTTGGCCACCACCATACCAAATAATAATGGCAATACCTAAAGATCTGACTATCTCCATAGATGGACGGAAGATGGAGAAAATAAGAATTTCTTTTTTATTAGCCTCTAAATATTCCTTATTAATACTATCGAACTGTTCAGCCTGTTGTTTTTCCCTCTTGAAAATATGTACAGTTTTCATCCCAGTAAAATTTTCATTTAATGTAGCATTAATTTTTGCTAGTTTTACCCTGACTTCCCTATAAGCTTTGCGAATTTTTATTCTAAATATAGTTGTTGCTATTAATATTATAGGAACAACCGTAAGGGATAATAGAGCTAACTTAATATTCATTCCTATCATTATAATGATAATTCCTAGTATTAAAAATAAATCCTTAAACAAGTTGACCAAAACTGCACTATACATCTCTTGCAATGTCTCTGTATCGTTGGTTACTCTAGTAACTAAACGGCCTACTGGATTTTTATCAAAAAAGCTTAAAGACATTTCTTCTAAATGAGTAAATAATTCATCTCTAATATTAAATACAATCTTATTGCTTGTATAATTTAGCAAATATACTTGAACATAGTTTAGTATAAATCCAGCAATAATTATAGCAAAATAGAATAGGCCTAGTCTACGTATGGACGAAACGTCATTTTCTCTAAATAGTTTAACTTCATTCCCTGTTAATTTACGTGCATTAAAGCTTCCAACTTTAGTTTCTACAGTAAACTGTCCATCCTTTTCCACAATAGTAAAATCATTTTTCTGCAAATTAAAATAACCATCAACTAAAAAGGTATCTTTATTGTGTCTAACTAATTGTACATTTTTATAGGAGCTTTCGATAATATTCTCCTTGCCTTTATTTAGCGTAATATAATATTTGTCTTCAAAAAAGATAACATTATTATTGCCTGCTGGAGGGATATCATAAACTGCTATAGGTCTATCGTAAATATTAATATGTTCATCTATAGCTACTTTTATTAAATAAGGGCCTGCAAGATCAATACCTGCAATGACCATAAGGAGCATAATGCATATTAATAACCATGCCCAATAGGGTTTGGCATATGTTAAAAGTCGAGCCATTAGTTTAGAATCATAGGCCTTACCTAATACTTCTTCATTGTGAATATTACTCATTGTCTACACCCCTAACTATCTACTCGTTATATATTTTCTCTTCAAGTAACTGTTTTTGATAAAATTCATAATACAAACCTTTGCTCTGCAATAGCTGAATATGGTTGCCTTTTTCAACAATTTTGCCTTCATCTAATACTATGATTTCATTACAATCTTTAATAGTGGATATTCTATGAGCAATAAGTATTGTTGTTTTGTTTTTCATTTCATCTTTAAGACCTTGGAGAATCTTCTCTTCTGTATCCGTATCTACAGCCGATAGAGAGTCATCAAAAATTAATATTTGAGGCTTCTTAATTAACGCCCTAGCTATGGATGTTCTTTGTTTTTGGCCACCTGAAAGCGTCACACCTCTTTCTCCAACAAAGGTTTCGTATCCATTAGTAAAGTCTATAATATTTTCATGAACTTCAGCAATCCTTGCTACATTTTCAACCTCATCCATAGAAAAGTTATCTACACCAAAGGCTATATTCTCTGCAATTGTAGTTGAAAATAAAAAGCTGTCTTGGTCAACATACCCGATATTATCCCGTAAAAACTTTAGTTTGATTTTGGCTATATTATGATTATCTAAAGAAATTGTCCCTTCTTCTATATCATAAAGCCTTAAAAGTAGATTAATAATTGTTGTTTTTCCACTACCTGTTTTCCCTATAATACCTAAGCTACTACCTGATGGTATGTATACAGAAAAGTTTTCTAAGGCATTGTAATTGCTATTAGGATATTTAAAAGTAACATTATCAAATACAATATCTCCTTTAAAATTATCAAGATCAATTGCATCTGGTGCATCTATTATTTCTGGTTCCACATCCAAAATGCTATTTATTCTTTCCATAGATGCAGCCCCTCTTTGGAGCATATTAATTACCCATCCTATAGCCATCATTGGCCAGACGAGCAAAGATAAATAAGTATTGAAGGCAACAAAGTCACCTAGAGATATTTGTCCGTATATTACTAATGTGCTTCCGTAAAAAATAGCGATTAAAAAACTAAGGGATGCCATTAATTGAATAAAAGGATGAAACATTCCAAATAATTTTACTAAAGTCATGTTTTTATTGAATAAAAGCCTATTTTTATCACTAAACTTCTTAACTTCCGCTTCCTCTTGAACAAAAGATTTTATTACTCTTATTCCAGCAAAGTTTTCCTGCACAGTATCAGTTAAAGCTGAAAAAGCTTCTTGAACAGATTTAAATCTAGCATTTATTTTCTTACCAAACTTGCCTATGGCATATGCTAAAAATGGCAGAGGTATTAATGCAAAAAAAGTCAAACGTAGATCTGTAGTAGTAGCCATCATAGAGATAGCTATTGCAGTCATAAATATTGCATCTGTCATCATTACTACTCCAGGACCCAAAGCCATTCGTATTGCATTTATATCGTTAGTAGCATGAGCCATTAAGTCTCCTGTTTTATGTGTATTATAATAGTTGGTAGAAAGAGATTGGAGATGAGTAAATAGCTTATTTCTAAGCTCATATTCTAACCTTCTTGAGACACCAATAATGTACATTCTCCATAAAAATCGAAAAAATGCAATACTGATTCCTATTGCAATAATATAAAGTCCGTAACGTAATAAACTTTCGCGGGTTAAATGACCCGAGGAAACATCATCAGTAAATCTTCGTAGTACTTCCGGTACAAGTAATTGGAGTACGTCTACAATTAAAAGCCAAAGTACTCCTAATATATAGTACCATTTGTTTTTAATCAAGAAATCTTTCAATCGTTTAAAGTGCTTCACTGTATTCACCTCTCAAGATATTTTGCCACACTAAACTTTTTATTCTATAAAATTCAAAAAATTCCTTTAATATAATGAAATCTTATTTTAAATTATTTTAGTATAAGCAAAATACTTTAGGCAACAATAAACAAAAATTGATTTTAGTGTTAATGAGGTTCTTATAATTGGATTCAAATTAGGGGAGTTAGCTTTTCCTAAGAGATTTTTTGAGACCCCAAGTTTAGACGAATTTTTAATAGAAGATAAATTAGATAGATTATTATTAAAATATATAGATACAATTAAAAATATTAAGACTGAGAATAATGATTTAGATACTATTACATTATTCAATACATGGGAACAAGATAAAAGTATGGTTTAAATACATAATTTAAGTATAAACTAGCAAAATAATAACAGAAGGAGGTGTTATATATGAATTTAACTACAAAGGATATGATTACGAAAAAGCTATTAGATGCGCAGGAAATGGTTAGAGATTTTGAAATGCTTTCAAAGCAGACTGAGGACAAGGAAGTAGCATCTTTATTTAAAAATTTTGCTGAAGAAAGTGGTACACACGCTAGAGAGCTACAAAGATTAGCGGATAAATATAGAAGAGACTAAAAGTAGGCACGGATTACGTGCCTTATTTTATTGTATAGCAAAGTAAAAAAATCAAATTTATGAAAACTTTTAAAGAAGTGGGACTCTGGCAATAATAGGAGAAACTGATATAATGTAATTATATAAGACTTGAAGGATGTTGATGATAGATGAAACATTTTGAAAATATTAAGCTTTACAAAGATAAGGGAGAACATTTATATATTCAGCTCTATAAAGCAATAAAAAAGCTTATTATGGAAGAAAGACTTAGTAAGGATGACAAGTTACCACCTATACGTAAATTAGCGCAAAAATTAGACGTTAATAATGTTACTGTGGTAAACGCTTATCATATTTTAGAACAAGAGGGTTTAGTATATAAGAAAATGGGAAGTGGTACTTATATTTCACCTGATTTTCTGACTTATATCTCTGAGGAAGCAGAAGATCAAAAAATAATTGAGGGCTTAGGGTCTCTTTCTCTTATAGAACAGGGGCAAATTCAAATTAAAAATGACATGATTAATTTTGCTAGTGCTACTCCTATGGCGGAACTGTTTCCTGTAGATGATTTTAAAGAAGCTTTAAATGAAGTTTTGGACAGAGATAAGGGGCATGCCTTTGACTATCAAGAAAGCCAGGGGTATTTACCTTTAAGAGAAGCGTTGATAAAATATGTAAGAGAATACAATATATTTGCAGATATAAATAGTTTACAAATTATTTCGGGAGCCCAACAGGGTATAGATATTATTGCAAAGGCATTATTAAATTATGGAGATACAGTTATTGTTGAAAATCCTTCATATACTGGGGCGATAGCTTCTTTTAAATCAAGAGGAGCTAAAATTATCGATGTTAATCTTATAGATGATGGTATCGATATTGATGATTTAGAAAGAAAAATACGCATTTTTAGGCCTAAATTTTTATATTTAATGCCTAATTTTCAAAATCCAACGGGAATATCCTATAGTAGAAGTAAAAAAGAGGAAATTATTAATTTATGTAAACAATATAATATGTATATTGTGGAAGACGACTATTTAAGCGATTTAAACTTTTATTCATGCGATAATACTACTTTAAAAAGCTTAGACATTAATAATGATTTAGTTATTTATGTAAAGAGTTTTTCGAAAATATTTATGCCGGGGTTAAGGCTAGGATTTTTAATAGCTCCATCTATATTTTATGATCATTTACTTTTTGCAAAACATTCCTCTGATATTTCTACATCTGGTCTTCTACAGAGGGCTTTAGAACTTTACTTTACGAGAGGAACTTGGAAAGAGCATATTAAGTATATGGAAAAAAAGTATAAGAGTGGCTTTGATACGATGTTAAGAAGCATTGAAGAGTACATGCCATCACAAGTTGAGTATATACATCCAAAGGGTGGAGTTAACTTTTGGTTTAAGTTACCTATGGAAATTTCTTCAAGGGAATTATATGAGAGGGCTATTAGAAAAAATGTTGCTTTAGCTCCTGGAAACTTATTCTTTATTCATCAAAACGATAACAATCACTTCAGATTAAGCATTGCTTCTGTTAACAATTATGAAATAGAACAGGGAATAATAATAATAAGTAATATTATCAAAGAACTAATAAACGATATAAGTAGAAGTGGACTAAATGAAGAAAAATATAGACCTATTTTATAATATGTAGGAAATTATAAATTGTATTAATATACACTTTCTGTAAAATACATTTCGACAAAGCCTTCTTTAACTAAAAAAATTTATTAGAAGTCTTTGTTATAAAGATATCATTGAAAGGGGCACAATTATGGAAAAAGTGAAAATAATCTATAATCCAAACTCGGGAAGGCAAATAGTGCAGAAGAATATACCTAACCTAGTTGAATTTTTAAATAAAAATAACTATCATGTAGATATTTTTCCAACAGAGAAGCAGTTAGATGCTATGCATGCGGCTTCTGATGCTTGTAAAGATAAATATAATATAATTATAGCAATAGGAGGAGATGGTACTGTTAATGAGGTTGTAAATGGTATTATGAATAATACCTATAGACCCAAATTAGCAGTTTATCCTGCAGGTACTGTAAATGATTTTTCTAACTATTTAAAAATTCCACGTATAATGGAAGAGTTTGCTCAATTAATAATTAGGGGAAATACCATTAAAGTTGATGTTGGGTTAGGAGGAGATAGGTACTTCTTAAATGTTGCTGCAGCAGGATTGCTGACAGATGTAGCTTATAAGGTTTCCTCGGAATCAAAAACTGTTTTGGGTAAGTTCGCATATTATTTAGAGGGTATTAAAGAATTACCAAAACAAATGTTTAAGCCTATAAAAATACGGACGCGCATTGGAGAAGTCGAAGAAGATAGAGAAGTATTGTTTTTTCTTTTAGCAAATAGTGCTTCCGTAGGTGGATTTAGATATATTGCTCCAGAGGCTAGCATTAATGATGGTAAATTTGATTTATTAATTGTTGAAAAAAGTGAATTTATTGATGTTGCAAGTATTTTTGTTAAAGCTTTAATAGGTAACCATACTAATCATCCTAATTTGGAGTATATACAGGTAGATGGATTAAGTGTCGAATGTAATGAAGATATATATGTTGATTTGGATGGAGAACAGGGTGGAAAGTTTCCTATGAATTTCGAAATAAAAAAAGAAGCCATTGAAGTATTTATTCCATAAGCAAAAAAATATTATAATTAATTTGAATTTGTTAAAAAAAGTTTATAAATATGATAAAATAAGTGTAATATTTTCAATCAGGAGGTAGGATATGCAAGAAATTAGGTATGATGATAACATTACAGAAATAGAGAAAGAGCTAAGGTACCTGTGTACAATTATTAAGCAAAAGGGTCGGGAAATTTTAACGGATTTTTCTATTACACCTCCACAATTTGAAGCTTTACAATATTTGATAAATAATGAAGACATAACTATAGGAGAATTAAGTAGCAAAATGTTTTTAGCATGTAGTACAATAACAGATCTAGTGGATAGAATGGAAAAAAATCAATTGGTAAAAAGAGTACGTGATGAAAAAGACAGAAGAGTAGTGAGAGTTCAAGTATTAGAAAAGGGACATGAACTCATTAATGAAGTTCTACATGCTAGAAGAAACTACTTAGCTGACGTTCTTAAAGAAGTAAGTCAACAGCAGCGAGGGTTTATATTAGAAGGTATATCTAAGGTTTATGAGAAGACGGTAGAAGATGTTAGTAAAAGATAGAAAATTATCGGGGAAGTGGTGCTATGGAGTTAATAAATAGTCGTTATAAAATTTTAAAATCTCTAGAGCAAGAGCATTATTATAGTCAATACATAGCATTGGATTTAATAAAAAAGGGGGAAAAGGTTTTGTTACATTTGGTAAATGATACTCAAATTACAAGACCTTTTATTGAATATTGCAATAGTAATTTTTATGAGATTTCATCGTACAACCAGGAAAGTATCATGAGTATATATAGTTATGGAATTGTTGAAATAATGGACGATAAGCCTATTGAAGAGACTATATTCTTCTATACTACAGAGTATGTGGATTCAATTAATTTAACAGATATAGACAAACCACTTGAAGAATATGATTTGCTGGATATATATAAGCAAATTTCCCGTGCACTAGATTTTCTTTATTATCATGGAATAGTATATAAGTATATAGGTGTAGAGACCGTTAAAGTAATTAAAAAAGAGAATAAGTTTACTGTAAAGCTATTGGATATAGTTAGTATATATAGAATGGAAATAATGAAAACATATTTCCATCCTTTGACATGCAGTTTTTTTGCACCAGAACTTAGATGTGGCATGGAATTAGGTGTTTATACTGACATATATTCTTTAGGATCATTGCTTTACTATTTACTTACATTAACTTTATTAGACAATAGTTGTATAACTTCACGAAACGAAGACCATCTTAAGGATGGTAGTTTGAAAGGTAAGTTATTTAATATGATTCAAAAAATGACAAGTAATGATATTGATATGAGATATATGGCAATACATGAATGCAATGATACTATTAGAAATATTTATGGTCTTAACAAAGTCATTGAAAATCTTAAGGATGTAGATAAGATTAATTTTAAAACTTCACTTATTGGGAGAGATCAAGAACTGAGGAAAATACTTGATGTTTGTGAAATAAGAGAAGATCGAATAAGAAAGTTTAATAAAAATCTAGTGCTTATAAATGGTGATAAAGGTATTGGAAAAACAAGACTAATAAATGAAGTCTTCCACTTAATTAAGTGGAAGAAATATAAATCCTTTCGTGTTACTATTAACCAACAAGCAGAAGGTTCTAGAGAAATAATAGGTAGTGTTCTTAAACAATTTATTAAAATATCATCTGAATTATATATTACAAAGTATGGAAGAGAACTAATAAAGTTAGTTCCAGAACTAGGTAGTAACAGAAATATTATACCATCTCAAATTTTATCGAATGATCAGGAAGTACTAAGGCTTTATAACCGCGTAGCCAACTTTATGTTTGACGTATCCTTAATTCATCCTTGTGTTATTTTAATCGATGACTTTCATTTAGCTGACAGGTATATGATAGAGTTCGTAGATTATTTACTTAATTTAAATAAGATTAAGAAGGCTCCTTTATTACTAATATTAGGTTATATGGATGGACATTTTTATTGTAATAAAAATAAAGATTATATAAATAAGTGGTCCATAGATAATGCTTTAAGCATAAAGCTAAGCAGCTTAACTATAGAAGAGACTGCTAAGCTGGTTAAGCATATTTTAGGATGGCACAAGGAACCTCTAAATTTTGCAAGTCGCATTATGAAAGATACAGAAGGAACACCAAGTCATATTGAGGAAATAATAAAGGAGCTATATTCACAGAAATTACTGGAAATTAATTATAGCACCAATTATAAGGGGTTTGCCCCAATCATAAGTGTAGATGATTATAATAAAATTGCACTTTCCCAAAATATCGATGAATCAATTTTGAAGCAACTACGATCTTTAGATAATACAGCAAGGGAGATTTTAGATGTAGTTTCATTATTTAACACTTCGATTTCAAAGGATATTATTAGTGGTATGCTAGGAACTATAAAAAATGATTACGATGATTATTTTTCAAGCTTAACTCAGCTAAGGATTTTGAATGAAAAGCTTGACGACTGGGGATATACCTATGGATTCCATAACAAGGATTTTAAAAAAAATATATATAATAATATAGATGAAGATAGAAGAATACTTCTACATATTAAAGCAAGCAATATACTAGAGGAGCTATATATAAAAGAAGGTAGAGAGAATAAGGAAGAGTTGATATATCACTTAATACATTCGGGCCAAAAAGATAAGTCCATCAACTATTGTATAGAATCAGGTATTAGAATGCTAAAGTTTTTTATTTATGAACAGGCACATACTTTCTTTAAACGGGCTTATGAATTATTGGAGGATGATACAGACAGGAGGAAATTAACTGTTTTAATATATCTTGGAGATGTTAGTCAGAATTTATCTAAAAATAATGATGCAATTTATTATTTTAATTATGCTATAAAGTTAGCTAATTTGCAAAATGTACCTAAGAAATCTATAGATGCAAAAATTAAAATTGGACTAATATATTCAATTCGAAATGAATTTGATTTGGCATTAACTTATCTAAATGAATCTATAGATGAGGCAAATAAAATTAAATATGTTAATGGAACTATGGAAGCAGCTTATTTATTAGGTAGAGCATATATGCAAATGAGAGAGTTACAAAAAATGAAAGCTATTTCAGTGCAATACTTTGATTATGCCTTTGTACAAAACAACCTATATTACATGGGAATGTTCATGGGACTAAGGGGTATTGTTGAGTATTTTGAGGAAAACGTAGTAATTGCATTAGAACTTTTTAAGGAGAGCGTAGAGTATTTAGAAAAGGCTGATAAGAGCGAAGAAACAGCTCGGCCGATTAATAATATTGGCGTAATATATCATGATCATTTTCAAGATACTCATAATGCAAGGGTTTACTTTCAAAAGGCGCTAAAAATTTCTGAGCAATTTCGTAGAACTGATTGTATCATTACTTTCAGTAATAACATTGCTGAAACCTATATTACGGAGCATGATTATTATAAGGCTATAGATGTTTTAAAGAAAAGCATTGAGCTTGCACTTGAATATGGGGAAGAAATTTCAACCTTAATGGTATATAGCAATCTAATTGTAAGCTATACAAATATAGGAGAATACAAACAAGCGTATATGTATTTGCTAAAAGCAAATGTAATTTACAAAAATAGAAACGTTAATCGTAAGGCAATATATTTAGAAACATATCTTGAAGCTTGTGCAAAACTATATATGGCAATGGGAGCCTATAATGAGGCTTTGCAAATAATTAAAGAATTTTTTGAAAAGTTTTCTCATGCTGAGCTTTTAATACAACTACGCATGCGAAAATTATATTATTTTGCAAAATACAATTCGGGGGAATTGGTCGAAGATAAAGAACTCATTGAGCTAATTAACGACTATAGAGAAACGCCCTATGTAAGGGATAAAAGAATGATTCTATTAGAAGGAGCTAATTACTTTATAAATAAATTAATGATTTCAGAAGCTAAATGTCTTTTAGACGAAGATGTTGATTTAGCTAATACTGTAAATAATGATTATTTTATTTTGAAGAGAAAATATGTTGGAAGTTTTCTATTAAATAAGAAACAACAGATAGTTGCTCTAGAAGACCTAATTTTAAATAAAAAATTAGATCAATTTAAGGAGATACAATGGAATGTGTATGCCCAGCTTGGAAGTTCATATCTACAGTCTAGAGCATATTTAAGATCAATTAATAGTTTCTTGAATGCTCTAGATGTTATATATGTACTATTCAATACAATACCTTTCGAGTTTAAAAGATTATATTTACTAAAAGATGATAAGTTTTTGGTAAGAATAAATTTATTTATAATTGAAAAATTGATTAATGGTAAGAAATCAAAAGACTTCCTAGATATTAATGACGAAAATTATGAAAAGTATAAGGTTAAGTTGCTATCTGATAATAACTTAGAAGGTTTTTTTGATATTGTAGAACTTCAAAGTATTTTAAAAAATAGAAAATTTTATAAGTTAGCTTTAGAACATTATGATAAGTTTAATGGAACCAATATTACAAGTATAGAACAATTGGTAGCCTCATTTACTGATAATAATATTAAAAATTTAGATCTTTTATTACAGCTAGCATGCAGAACTACATTGGCATCTAGAGGTGCAATAATAGGGGAAGAAGGCCATAAAACTATAACATCAGTAGGACAGAGTATACCTCAAGATAAAATTAACAGTATATTAGAGAATGTGTCTAGCGTTAACAAAGAAGTTTTTAGCAAAAGCAGTCTAAGTCCTACTAGAGATTTCAATAGGGAATACTTTAGAAACGATACAAGAGGGGTGATTTGTTTACCTATCTATAAAGAAAATGAAAATGGAAATAGTGAAAATGTGCAAGAAAATAATAGGAAGAACTATAATAAATTTCAGAAAAAAATTATAGGATATTTATATTTAGAAACAGACAAAGCTCTTAATAATTTTTCGGAAGAGACTTTAAAGCTTTGTAAAAATCTTTTGCCTTTAGCAGGTATATTGCTTACTAATCATTATTTGACCATTTTTTCATCTATTGATAAGATGACGGGAACATATATGAGAAAATATTTTGAGCAAGTTTTTGATGAAGAAATTGAATATGCAAAAGAAATAAACCAGCCACTTTCGATTATTATGTTAGATATCGACCATTTTAAAAATGTGAATGATATTTATGGACATCAAAAAGGTGATATTGTATTGACGGAAATAGGTAAAATTATTAGAAGTAATATTCGTACCACAGATTATGTAGGTAGATATGGTGGTGAGGAGTTCATTATATTATTACCTGGAGCAAATAAAGTTGAAGCCTATACTGTAGCAGAAAAAGTAAGGAATAAAGTTCAAAGTTCCAAGTTACTTGGAAGCAATGCTCAACTAACTATAAGCTGTGGAATTGCAAGTTTTCCTACTGATGCAAATAAGCAGATTCAAATTATAGAAAGGGCGGATCAAGCTCTTTATAATGCTAAGGAAAATGGTAGAAATAGAAGTGTTATGTGGGAAAAAGACATTATTTTAGGCAGTAAGAGAGTTGATAAACTCGCAGGAATTGTAACGGGGAATATTGTACATGATCAAAGAAATGTTCTCGTCATTACTGAAATAATTGAATTAATTAGTAGAAATAGTACGATAAAAGAAAAGATATTTACAGTTCTAGGAAGATTAATAGAAATATTAGAGGCTGAAGAAGGTATACTTTTTACTGTTGAAGATAATAAAATTCACAAAAAATATTATCGTAGACGGTTTATTGAAGACTGGGTGCCGCCATTTATATTTAATGAAAATCTTGTAAAAAGTGTGATTATAAGTATGGAAGGTAAATATATTATAGATTGGGAAAGTATAAATAGCTTTGATATATTAACTAACACACCAAATTGGAAATCTGTAATTATTATTCCTGTTGTAGTTAATGAAAAGGTTTGTGGTGTAATTTACCTATCGGTTTCAATAAAAGAAAAGGAATTTGACTATAATGCATATAACTTAGTTAAAATTACAAGTAATGTAATCGGTGCACTTTTAAAGACTAGTAGATAGGATATATTATAATGAAATTATAAGGAAGGGATAACCCTTCCTATTTTGTATACTTAAAGATTGAAGCAGGTTAAATATATGAAAAAAGAAGGTAAAGTTATATTTTTATAGAATATTTTAATAAATCAGAGTATATCTAAATTATAAGATTCACATAATCATAAGAATATAAATTAAATACTAGGAGGTATAAATATGGAAAAAATTATTATCGATGGAAATAGCTTGACTTTAGAAGAAATAATTAAAGTATCTAGAAAGTTTTACAAAGTGGAATTATCAGATGAAGCTATTGAGAGAGTTAATAAAAATCGAAAAGTAGTTGATAGATATGTAGAAGAAGAGAGAGTAGTTTATGGGATAACTACAGGTTTTGGTAAATTTAGTGATATAGTCATCTCAAAGGATGAAACTGAAGACCTACAAAGAAATTTGATTGTTAGTCATGCTTGTGGTGTTGGTAATCCCCTTGAAGAGGATATAGTAAGAGCTATTATGCTATTAAGAGTTAATGCTTTAGCTAAAGGCTATTCTGGTATTAAATTAGATACATTAAATACATTAGTTAGAATGTTAAATGAAGGAGTTCATCCTATTATTCCAGAAAAAGGATCATTAGGTGCCAGTGGTGATTTAGCGCCATTATCTCATATGGTTTTAGTTATGATGGGAGAAGGCGAGGCTATTTACAAAGGTAGATTGATGGATGGTAAAGATGCCATGAATGATGCAAAAATTGAGCCTGTAAAGTTAACATCTAAAGAAGGTTTAGCATTAATTAATGGAACGCAGGTAATGACTGCCATTGGAGCTATAACACTATATGATTGTAAAAACTTACTTAAGGTATCAGATATAGCAGCCTCTCTTACATTAGAAGCGCAAAGAGGAATTATTAACGCATTTGATAAGAAAGTTCATGAAATAAGACCCCATAAAGGACAAATAGATTGTTCAGTTAATCTAAATAATATGTTAGAAAACAGCAGTTTTATTACAAAGCAAGGTGATATAAGAGTTCAAGATGCCTATACTTTGCGTTGCATTCCACAAATCCATGGTGCTTCTAAAGATGCTGTTAGATATGTGGAAGAAAAGATAAATATAGAGATTAACTCTGCCACTGATAATCCACTGATTTTTACTGAAGAGGATGAGGTTATTTCGGGAGGCAACTTTCATGGACAACCAATGGCATTGTCTTTTGATTTCTTAGGAATAGCTATAGCAGAGCTTGCTAATGTGTCCGAAAGAAGAATTGAAAGGTTAGTTAATCCACAACTAAGTGGTTTACCTGCCTTTTTAACAGAAAAAGGAGGGCTCAATTCTGGTTTTATGATATCACAATATTCAGCAGCATCATTAGTGTCAGAAAACAAAGTATTAGCTCATCCGGCTAGTGTAGATTCAATTCCATCTTCTGCTAATCAAGAAGATCATGTATCTATGGGAACTATAGCTGCAAGAAAGGCTAGAGAGATTTATAAAAATGCTGCTAATGTACTTGCTATCGAGCTAATGGCAGCTGCACAAGGAATAGATTTCTATGAAAATTATACTTTAGGTAAGGGAACTCAAATAGCATATGATACAATTAGAAATCAGGTTTCAAAGCTAAAGGAAGATAGAATAATGTATAGAGATATAAATAGATGTACGAGTCTAATTTTTACTGATAAATTAGTAGAAGCTGTAGAGAGTGAAGTTATATTACTGTAAAGTAAAGGATGGTGCAAAATGATTGTTGATGTGCTTATTAAAGATATATCTCAGCTTATAACAGTAAAGTCTGGTATAAAGGCTAAAAAGGGAAGAGAAATGCAAGACATTGGACTTATTGAAAACGGTTGGATAGCTATTAAAGATAATAAAATAATAGGAGTAGGCAGTGGTGATATAGGATCTGAATTTAAAATACAAGAACATACTTTGATTGTTGATGGTAAAGGCAAAACTGTCACCCCAGGACTTATAGACCCACATACCCATTTAGTCCATGGAGGATCACGAGAAAATGAATTAGCTCTGAAATTAAAAGGTGTTCCATATCTCGAAATATTGAATAAGGGTGGAGGAATTTTAAGTACTGTAAGAGCTACGCAAAACTCTACCTTGGAGGAATTGATTAATCAATCTAAAAAAAGTTTAGATAGAATGTTGACCTATGGTGTAACTACTGTAGAGGTTAAAAGTGGATATGGATTAGAGATAGATACTGAAATTAAACAGTTAGAGGCTATTGATATATTAAATAAACAAAGTAATTCCGATTTAGTTTCTACATTTATGGGGGCACATGCTATTCCTGGGGAATATAGACACAATCCAGATGAATTTGTAGATGTAGTAATAAATGAAATGCTTCCAATAGTAGCAGAAAAAGAATTAGCGGAATTTTGTGATGTATTTTGTGAAGAGGGCGTATTTTCAATAGATCAAACTAGAAAAATACTTAAGGCTGCAGAAAAACTAGGACTGAAATCGAAAATTCATGCTGATGAAATCATATCTTTAGGTGGAGCTGAGTTAGCAGCAGAGTTAGGTGTTGTGTCTGCTGATCATTTGATGGCTGCCAGTGAAAAAGGTTTAAAAATGATGGCAGAAAAAGAGGTAGTTGCTGTGGCGTTGCCTGGTACTTCATTTAATTTAGCTATGGGCAAATATGCAAATGTACGCAAAATGATTGACTATGGTTTGTCTGTTGCTCTAGCAACTGATTATAATCCAGGTAGCTGCCCTACAGAAAATATTCAATTGATTATGAGCCTAGGGTGTTTATATCTTAAGATGACTCCTGAAGAAGTAATAAGTGCAGTTACAATAAATGCTGCTGCAGCAATAAATAGAGAACATGAAATAGGAAGTATTGAAATAGGGAAAAAAGCTGATATAGCTATTTTCGATACACCTAATTTATACTATATTCCTTATCATTTTGGAGTTAATCATGTGGATATAGTAATTAAAAATGGTAAGATTGTTGTTAAAGAAGGTAGATTAATTTAATAAACTAAAACAAGGGTCCATTTATTAGGTCCCTTGTTTTAGTTTATTGATATTTAATAAAATAAATTAAATTTCTAATCTTGGCTATTTAAATAATCCATAACCTTGTCTAGTCTAGATAATTGTTCTTGATTTAAAAATGGCTTTATTCTGTCTATCATTTCTTCGTGGTTAGGTACTGATTTTTTAAGTTTTGCTAACTCATCTAAAATCTCATCTTCTGGCTTATCGCTATATTGGTTAAATAATTCTACAGCTTTTTGATAGTCATCCTCAGAAACCATACTTTTTACTTCCTGGAGCCTACTATAGTCACCAGCCTTAAAAGCCCTTAAAAGTTCATTTAATTTTTTAGAATTCATTATTCTCCCTCCTAAACAATAATTTTCTTTGTAAATGCTTTTCCGTATATAGATATGCAGGAGGTTTATATTTTGCCACTAAAATTATAAAGATAACTTATTTTATATAGTAAAAGATAATATAAAGATTAATAAAACATTTTAGAGAGAATATACATATACTATATAATAGGTCAAATTTGGAAGGAGGCCAACAATGGATAGACAAGAGCAGAGGTTACAGATTCAACCCAATTGGTTAATTTTTTTTCTATTTTTAGTTTTTTTATCACGCAGTGATACCAAAAAATTAGGATTTCAGGAAATGAACTTAGTAGATTTAGATAAAAAAACAAAGTTTCTTAATAGAATAAAAGGATACATGGACCCACAGGAACAATATATTGTTCATAGTGCTGAAACTATATTGCAGATCATTAGAAATGTAAAGGTGCTAATGGAACCTCCACAAATTGCATCGGCAGGAGTAAAATATTCTTCATTTAGTTTAGACGATAGAAAACGTAATATGTTAATGGACATAAGTGAATTTCTTGAAGATGAAAAGAAAATGTTGGTTCATCAAGCAGTAGATTTTGATGTTAAGATTAGAACATTAGAAAAGAAATTAAAAGAAATACATAGTTTATCACAGAACGGAAATCATATGGCAAATATACATGAATATATTGAGGTTTTTGAGCCTATACTTGCTGATGATGTAAAAGAAAAGGTATCCGAGTTTAAAAAAATAGCATCGGTAATAAATGTAATTAGCACTTTGAAAAATAGAGAAAAAATTAGCGAAATGGATATTTTAGAAATTATTCAGCCTTTTATTCATAAGGACCAAAGAGATTCTTTAATGCGCATGGTACAAATATTTAAAGCAGTAACTAGCATGAGTGATGAAACTACTCCTACAGATGATAGTGAAGAACAGTTATCTAAAGAAAGTGACATGGATTATGAAGTTGCAGAAGATATTGAAACACAAACAAATAAAGAAGAAATTGTTATCAAGTGAAGAAATATCGACTTAAATTTATAACATTTTCGTGGTATAATATATAGTAATTTAAAAATAATTGTATATATTAATAATAAATAAAGTTTTAGGAGTGTTATAAATGGTATCTAAAGAAAAAATTAATAGAATTAATGAACTAGCTAGAATATCGAAAGAAAGAGAATTAAGCGCCTTAGAGAAAGAGGAACAACAAAAACTACGTAAAGAATATATAAATTCTTTTAGAAAATCTTTTTCAAAACAGTTAGAAAACATAGAATTAGTAGATTAAATTTTTATACAATCATCCTTATTTATTTTGAGAGGTAATCTTTAAAAATAGATAAAGATGATTTTTATTTTGTCTATAAATAAAAAACTTTGATAAATAAAAGGAAAATTAATGTTAATATAGAATAATAGCTTGTAAAGAAAGAGAGGAAAAAGTTCGATTTAGGAGGTAAAAAAATGTCAGAAAGACAATATGTTATTTTCAAGTTAGAAAATGAAGAATATGCTGTAGATATAATGAATGTTAAAGAAATAAGTGAATATATGGAATGTACTAAGGTTCCAAATTCACCAAATTTTATTAAAGGTATCATTAATTATCGTGGGAATGTAGTACCAGTTATTAATTTACATGAAAAATTTGATATGCTTTCTGCTTCGATCACACCAAATACTAGAATTATAATTTTTGGATTAAATGATAAGCAGGTAGGACTTTTAGTAGATGATGCATCACAAGTATTGACAATCGATGATAAGAGGATAGAAGATGCACCTAATATTATAATGGGATCAGATGATAAATTTATTAGCGGAATAGGAAAGATTGAAAACCGTATGGTTATTATTTTGGATTTAGAAAATCTTTTAAGCGAAGAGGAGAAGAAAAGAATTGAAGTAATTTAAGAATTCAAAACAGATCACACAATATATTGTAGATGCCTATCTTAAATTGACACTATATGTTGGGCGAAATTTTTATTCTACACTAAAAAGAACTAAATTTTGCAAAATCCTTTGTTTATAATTATGTATATAAATATATGATTCTAAACAAAGGAGGAAAATCATGAAAAGAGTTTCTATTATTTTTTTATTTATTCTTACTATTATTTCATATCAAAATGTTATTTTTGCATCCTATAATAGTGAAGCCCTTGTGGAAGAATTACACCAAGAAGTTGAGAGGGTTTTTAAAGAACGAAGCAAGATATGGAATCAGCTTTTAATGGGACAATATGTATCTATTGATGAAATTGAAGAAGATTTAAATGAATTTATTATTGGTCCTCTACTTAAGTTAGATATTGAAATGTTTGAACACATGTTAAATAATCCTACATCATATGAAGGAATTTCAAACGTATCAGTTAAAAGTATTTATGTAGTCAAAAATAGTTTAAATAGGGTAAAATTAGAATGTATCATGTTATGGGATATCTTAGGATATGAAAATGAATATACCGAGGAAATAAAGTACATAGTTGAAATGGAGAACATTAAAGATAGGTGGATGTTGAGTAATTATCAAATAAGCGAATACTAAACAGGAAAGGATCTTTAAAGATCCTTTTTCTATTTATTCATTAGAAGTTTAGGAATAAATTACTATATTCTTATAAAATACTTATTATTGTAAGTAAAATAGAGGGAAGTTGTCGTAGCGTGTAGAATTTATTAGAATAATGATGGAGGTGCTAAAATAAGTGCAGGGTGGAAGTGGAAATAATGATCAAATTACCAAAGTATTAAAGAGAACAATGGACGCTATTTCAGAAGGTAAGAAAGAAATCTTTGAAATATCTGAGGCCGCAAGAAATGAATATAATTCTCTAAAAAAAGAATTAGACGATTTTCAAAGTAAAGTTCAACTTTTAATTAAAGAAGTAGAAATATTAGAGCATCAAGAGCAAATAAGTCGTAAAATATTGTTAACAGTAAGTAAAAATTTTTCAAAGCATAGTGAGGAAAATATCAAAAAGGCTTATGAAAATGCTAATCAGCTACAAATTAAGCTTATTCTAAAAAGACAAGAAGAAAAAGATTTAATTAAAAGAAGAACAGACCTAGAATTAAGATTAAAAAATGCACAAAATATTTTAAAAAGATCTGAAAATCTTATATCTAAGGTTTGTGTAGCTTTTGACTTTCTAAGTGGAGATCTAGAAAATATATCCGATACGCTAGAAGATATGAATCATAGGAGTATTTTGGGAAGAAGAATTATACAGGTACGTGAAGAAGAACACCAAAGAATTGCAAGAGATATTCATGACGGCCCAGCCCAAGCTTTAACTAATGCTATAATAAAAACAGAGGTTTGTGAACGGTTAATAGATATAGATATTATCAAGGCAAAAAATGAAATACAGGAATTGAAGAAAGTTTTAAGAAACAGTATTAAAGATATTAGAGGAATTATATACAATTTACATCCAATGGCACTAGATGACATTGGATTTATACCTACTATTCAAAGATACATACATAACTTTCAAAGTGATACTAATATAGAAGTTGATTTTATTATACTATCGCAAGTTGAAGTAGAGGATAACATTAAAAATATTGCTCTATTTAGAATAGTACAAGAAGCATTAAATAATGTGCAAAAGCATTCTCATGCAACTATGGTTAAAATTAAATTAGAGATGACAAAAAGGAATCTATACGTTCTAATAGAAGATAATGGTATAGGTTTTAATATAAAAGATCTAAAAGGCTACAATAGATATGAAGGAGGTTTTGGTCTATTAAATATGCAGGAAAGAATCGAACTACTTAATGGAACATTTGAAGTGAAAAGCGAAAAAAATTGTGGCACAAAAATTATCATTAATATACCAAATGAAAATTAGGGGGATGAAGTATGAATGATATAAAAGTCTTAATAGTTGATGATCATTCTTTAGTAAGACAGGGGTTAAAACAAATTGTTGAACTAGAGCCGGATATTAAAGTAATAGGATTAGCCGGAGATGGAGAAGATGCAATTATAAAGGTACAAAAACTTAAGCCTGATATTGTTCTGTTAGATATTAATATGCCGAAACTAAATGGAATACAAACTCTGCGAAGATTAAAAGATATGGATAGAACTATTAAAATAATTATGCTTACCTTCTACGAAGACAGAGAATATTTGTTTGAAACTATAAATTTAGGTGCTGATGGTTATGTATTAAAAGATGCAGAAAGCGAAAGTTTAATTAAAGCCATAAGAGATGTATTTCAAGGTTCAAGTTATATTTATCCTACATTAGCAACAGAATTAGTAAAAGAATTTAATCGTAGAGAAGAAAAAGGCAAAAGAGAAATAAATGGAGAAAATTTGACCAAAAGAGAGTATGAGGTTCTAACATTACTTGCAGAAGGATTTAATAATAAAGAAATAGGAGATTGCTTATTTATTAGTGAAAAAACTGTGAAGAACCATGTATCGAATATATTTAAGAAAATTAATGTTAGTGATCGTACACAGGCTGCTATTTATGCATATAAACATAATATTAAAAAGATATAGTTATTATGTAGATTGATATAATTATAATGACGTGGGTATAATGATAAATGAAGACTGTTGTTTTTTTATATAACATTAGAATAGAAAGTGTAAATTATTTATATTAATTTTTAAATTTTTCTTTCAATATAGTGCAATACATATTATTATATAAGTAATATGAAACAACAGGAGGTTTTTGAATGCAAATAATTACTGATAGTTCTTGTGACCTGCCAAAAGAAATTTTGGAAGAAAATAACATTATAGTTGTTCCTTTAAACATTGAAATAGATGGAGAAAACTATGTGGACGGTATAAATTTAACACATGAGGAATTTTATAAGAAAATGAGAGCATCTGAAGGACTTCCCAAAACATCTCAGCCATCACCTCAAAGTTATGTAGATGCATTTAAGAAAGCTGCTCAAAGAACTGGCGAAACATTATGTATACATCTTTCTTCAAAATTAAGTGGTACAATGAATGGTGCAATAATGGTAAGAGAGATGATGGAAAAAAAGATTGAAGTTTTTGACAGTTTAAGTGGATCAATGGGTGTAGGTATGCAAGTATTAAAAGCTTGTGAAATGAGAAAAGAAGGAGCAAGCTTAGAAAAAATAATTGAAAAGCTAAAAGAGTACAGGGATGAAATGAGAGTTGTTGTTTATTTAGAAACCTTAGAAAATGCTGTAAAGGGTGGTAGAGTAAATAGGGTTAAGGAAATGGTTGCAAATCTGTTGAATCTAAAGGCAATAGTACATGTTGAAGAAGGATATGTAAAGATACTAAAGACAATTCGTGGAAAGAAAAGAGCTACTAACTTTATTTTAGAACAAATTGCAGAAAAAAATATGGATTTTAAGGATAGAATTATAGGAATAACTCACTGCGATTGTATTGAAGATGCTTTAGCATTAAAGGAAGAAATAATTAAGCGCTTTAGCCCTGCTGAAGTGTTAGTAACAACAATGGGTCCTGTAATCGGTACCCATTCTGGGCAAGGTGGATTACTAGTTTGTTTTTAAAAAAGGATGGGTTCTCCCATCCTTTTTCATGATAACGATTTTAGTTGTTCTTAATAAAGTGGTTACAAACGAATTGTTGAAATTCTATTTCAAGTGGTGAAGGTGATCTCTGGCTGTGATATACGAAATAAAATTTTCTCTTTAATTCCATATCTCTAATTTTTATATAGTTTAACAGCTTGTATTTAATTTCATCTTCAATTGCACGTTTGGATAATATTGAAATACCTAAACCTCTTCTAATGCATTGCTTTATTGCTTCTGTATTTTCTACATATGCAATAACTTGTAATTGTTTTATATCTATGTTTTGGCTTCTTAAAGTTTCTTCCAGTAAGTTTCTAGTCCCTGATCCTTGTTCTCTTAAAATGAATTTTTCTTTTAGCAAATCATTTAGTGTAATGGAGATATTTTCACTGTCATAAGATTCATTATATGGTGTGACTAAGACGAGTTCATCACTTATAAGCTCCACATATTTTAGTTGATTATGAGGTATTTTAGCACCAACAATGCCAAAATCTATATCACCGTTTATAATTCCTTCTACAACTTGAGCTGAATCATAGTGAAGCATTGAAAAAGTTACATCTGGATAAACTTTATTGAATTCACATATAAGCTCCGGAATAATATATTGTTCAGGAATTGTACTAGAAGCTATTTCTATGTTCCCGACAATCTTTCCTTTAAACTCCCCTAGCTTAAATCGGGCTCTCTCTCTTAAATTAATAATATTAATAGCATAATCATAAAGGACTTCACCAGCCTTAGTTAATGAAATTTTTTTACTAGACCGATTAATCAATACTGTATTTAATTCCTTTTCTAAATTTAAAATATGGC
The DNA here is from genome assembly GCF_018141165.1 of Alkaliphilus sp. B6464. Lineage (NCBI taxonomy): Bacteria > Bacillati > Bacillota > Clostridia > Peptostreptococcales > Natronincolaceae > Alkaliphilus > Alkaliphilus sp. B6464. Next base: position 3,055,849 of record NZ_CP058557.1, on the reverse strand, counting down.
TACTTATGGTTGGTTGTGTAAGATACAAATAATCAGCAGCCTTAGAAAAACTTTTAAATTTGGCAATTGCTACGAATGACTCCAATTGTCTAAAATCCATAACTTCCCACCTTCATGTACATTTCTATATGAAAATTCTACCATTGTTTTATAAAAAGTTCAACTGATTATAAGTTTAGCGGAAAGGATTCACATGTACCAAAACATCTAAAACATCAAGTTCTGAATTAATAATGAAATGTTTTGCTTTTCCTGCAATAGCATGTCCAGCTTCAACTGTTATATTAGGATCGACACAAATTTTTATATCTACAAAATATTTAGGACCATACTGTCGTATTTTTATGTCTTGTATATCTTTAACCCCTTCAGCTTTTCTAGCTGCTTTATCAATTATATCAAATACTTTCTTTGGTGGAGCTGTATCCATTAGAACTTTAATTGCATCAATATAAATAGATATTCCAGTTTTTAAAATTAAAACAGCAACTATAATACCAACAAGAGGGTCCATAATTGTGTACCCTAACAATGCACCAGCAATACCAATTACTGCTGCAATTGATGAAAATGCATCACTACGATTATGCCATGCATCTGCAATTAGGGCTGGACTATTAAGTTCCTTACCTACTTTATATGTATATCTATACATAGCTTCTTTTACAATAATGGATAAAAAGGCTGTATAAATGGCAAAGGATTGAGGTGGACTTATGGCTGGATTTATTAATACTTTATATGATTCATATCCAATACCTATAGCAGTAACCATTAGTATAATAGCTAAAATTTTAGATGTTATAGATTCAGCCCTATGATGTCCATAGGGATGAGATTCATCTGGAGGTTGGTGTGCAATTTTTAAGCCTTGCATAACTACAACTGTACTAAACAAATCAGAGGCAGAGTGAAATGCATCCGCAACTAATGCAGTACTACCTGCAAGTAGTCCAATAACTGCCTTTATTATAGTCAATCCAATATTAACTATAATACCGACAATTGATACTCGCTTAGATTTTTCATAACGAATTTTGTCTTCCATAAAGCACCTACTTTCATATATTAAGTTTAGATTAGTAAGTTTTACTTATTATCTGAATACAACAGCGAGTATATGCAAATACTTTTGATAAATAGTATTTGTAGGAGGAAAAAATGTGGCCAAGATCATTAACTTAAATGATTATAGAGGTGTGAAACAGAGAGAATTCTTTATTAATCTGTATCACTTCCTAAATAAAAATCTAGATTATGGTTTAGATCATATATTAGCACAACTGGATGACGATTTTATCTTTATTTGCCAAAAATACGGAATGGATCCATTATACGTAAATTTTTTTAGGGTTCCAATTATAACCTTTATTACAATTACCTTTGTTAACAATAGTGATATTAAGGATTTTTTTTCTACCACTTTGAATATGGAGAATAATGAAAATAAATCTATGTTTAAGAATACCCTAATAAGAATAATTGAAACTTTTGAAGAGAATTATTGTAGACAAAAATATAGACAAGATTTTGAACTAGAAATGGAAGAGGTTATTGAAAAAGGATTAAAAAGAGTATTAGAAATAGTACCAGATAAAATCATATTAGTGTAGGTGTTGTAATATAATTAAACTATTATTTTTGTTATAATAATTATAATATAGAAAAAGTTAGGTATATGCTGGTTGAGGTGGAAATTCACTTTAACCAGATTTTTTTATTTTATTGTTATAATTCATACTTAGTTCACATTGGTATCTTATGATATAATAATAGTCAGTTTAGGATAAATAAAAAATGAAAATAAACAATTAATTATAAGGTTAAATTTATTAAAAGATTTGAGAAAAGGAGTCAATATAAAATGGAAATTACAAAAACTATAGATGTACAACAACTAAACGCATTTAAAATAGAATTAACTAGGTTTATGATGTCATATAAATTTGCACTAGATGAGTTGAATACTAAAATTGATATTTTAAAACAGGAATTTGAATATATTCATGATTATAATCCTATTGAACATGTTAAATCTCGAGTAAAATCCCCTGAAAGTATTTTGAAAAAAATTTATAGGAAAGGCTATGAACTTTCTTTACCTTCGATAAAATCACATATTAAAGATATTGCTGGCATTCGCATCACTTGTTCATTTATTTCCGATATATATAAATTAAGTGAAATGCTTCAAAATCAAAAAGATATAAAGCTGATTAACTGCAAGGATTATATAAAAAATCCTAAACCTAATGGATATCAAAGTTTACATTTAATTCTAGAGATCCCTATTTTTATGTCTGACAGAGAAGAACGCGTTTGTGTTGAAGTTCAAATCCGTACTATCGCTATGGACTTTTGGGCGAGTTTAGAACACAAAATTTATTATAAATATAATAAAAATGTTCCGGAGAAATTGATTAATGAACTTAAGGAGGCAGCAAATTCAGTATCCCAATTAGATAAGAAAATGGAGAATATTCATACAGAGATGAAGCAGTTTAAGGAATCAACTGATTTTCATGGTAATTTACAAGAATTGTTAATTAGCAACGAAAGATTTCATATTCCATATGAATTGCTAACACTGCGCTTTAATTGAGAAGAATGATTCATTAAAAGCTGTATAGTAAGGAGGATGATAAAAATGGGAGGAATTACAGGCTTAGTAAGACTTTTTATAATATTTTTTACTATAAGGATTTTTTTAAATAGTATATTTAGAAGGGTAATTATGAGAAAACAAGTGTATAATCAGAAAAACATCAATGATTTAGAGGACGCTAGAATATTTTCTAAGGAAAATATAAATGAAGATGCAGTTGATATGGTCTATGATCAGGTATGCGAATTATATTTACCTAAAGCAAAAGCTTATCAAGTTGTAGAAGAGGAAGAAACACAATATTTTTGTAGTTGGGAGTGTAGACAACATTATATTGAAGCTAGAAATACTAAAAATTAATGGAATTCTAGGGGTTAAGAGATAACATATTACAAAGGCAAATTATAAAAAGATGTGCTTCAAATTTAGAAGCACATCTTTTCTGTGTATATCTTTGGTGCCGTGGAAGGGAATCGAACCCCCACGATGTTGCCATCGGCAGATTTTGAGTCTGCTGCGTCTGCCAGTTCCGCCACCACGGCATATTCATTATAAAATTAATGTTAACATAGACAGATAGGCATGTCAATATTTTTTTTTATAAGGGGCAGTATGTGGCCGACATAATAGTAATGAGAGTATAGTAGATAAAAATTGCAGTATAACATAGCAAAAATAATTATTGGATATTTAGTTTTTTTCTGATATTGTTATGATGGAGAATTAAATAAAATTTTAAGGAACAAAATTCTTAAAAATTCGTCAAATATTAATAAGAGTATGGGAAGGGAGTGGAAACTTTGAGTTTAAAGGAGGCCTCCTTAATCGAACAATCAAAGGCAGGAGATATAGATAGTTTTGAGCAATTAATCGCCGCTCATCAAAAAAAAGCTTTTAATATTGCTTATCGTATACTTGGAAACTTAGAAGATGCCAATGATGTTACTCAAGAAGCCTTAATAAAGGCATATAAGGGAATTAGAAAGTTTAATGGTAAAAGTAGTTTTTCTACTTGGTTATACACTATTGTAAATAATGCATGTATAGATTTTATTCGTAAAAATAGGAAAACTAACGTAACTTATTTAGACAGAGAATATGAAACGGAAGAAGGGAGCTATAAGCTTCAGATGTATGGCAACGAGGAAACACCAGAGGAATTATTTGAGAAGAAAGAGGTACAAAAACTAGTTCATGAAGCAATTAATAAGCTAAGCTATGAACATAGAAGAATTATTGTTTTAAGAGATATCGAGCAGTTTTCATACCAAGAAATATCTCAAATACTAAATTGCTCAGAGGGGACTGTAAAATCTCGAATAAATAGAGCTAGAAGCAATTTAAAAATGTTGATTAAAGAAAAGTTAGATGATTGAAGGGAGTGATAATATGAACTGCGAAGATTTTGATTTATATGGGTCTGCTTATATAGATAATATGCTTTCAGAGCAAGAAAGATTAGAATTTGAAAATCACATTAATGAATGTGAATATTGTAATATTAGCTTGCAAAACTTAAAAATAATTGTTGAAAGTATTAATGAGCTTGAAGAGGTAGAACTTCCCAGAAATTTTTCTAGTGAATTAACGATAAAGCTGCAAGATGAGAAAAATTCTAAAAATAGAATGGTATTATTTAATAAAAAGAAATTATTAAGTGGTATTGTTGCAGGTCTATTAATCTTTATAGCTTCCCTATCTTTAATAAATAACTCTTTAATTAATAAAAATAAGGATATATTATATAGTGAAATAGAGGATGAACATATTAATGAAAAGAACACTAACTTTAAAATTGCATCTGAGGAACCTAAGGATGCAATTGACAATACAGAGAAAGAAACTACTATAAAGCCAAGTATAATGGCTATGGATAATGTAGATGAAAAGCGGGAAGGAATATCCGAAGAGAGTGCTAAACAAAACAAGGATAGCAGAATTTATAATGTAAAAGCGCCAGAAAATGAAGAAAGTTCTGTAGAAAATAGGAATTCTCAAAATCAACTAACTAAAAAGAGATTTAGCAAAACAATTAATCCATTTGCTATAGTATCTATAATTCTTAGTGCAGTAATTTTAATATATAAAATATGGAAAAAATAGATTTTTTAAAGCCCCACTAGTGTAATTATACTAGTGGGTATTCTTTTATAGTAAAGGGTGTATAATTCTTAAAAAGAAATTGATTTTACTAACTGACTAATAAATGCTAAAATATTGATAATATCTTAAGAAGGGAGTTAAGCCCATGCAAGAACGGTTAATAATTATTGACGGGAACAGTTTAATTAATAGGGCATTTTATGCTTTGCCACCTTTAACAACTAAAGAGGGGAATCACACTAATGCTATATATGGATTTGTAACTATGTTACTTAAAGTAATGGAAGACTATAAACCAGATTACATAGGAGTAGCCTTTGATAAAAAGGCCCCAACATTTAGACATAAAGAATTTACTGAATATAAAGCAGGTAGAAAGAAGATGCCACCAGAATTAGCAGAACAAATGGAACCATTGAAAGAAGTACTAGATGCTTTTAATATATATCGCATTGAGTTAGAAGGTTTTGAGGCTGATGATTTGATTGGTACATTAGCTAAGCATTGCGAAGAAAAAGGGTTTGAGAGCTTAATAGTAACTGGTGATAGGGATGCACTTCAGCTAACATCAGATTGCACCAAAGTACTCTTTACTAAGAAAGGAATATCTCAACTAGAGATATATGATGATAAAAAGGTAATGGAGGAATATGAGGTTACTCCTACACAATTCATAGATTTGAAAGGATTAATGGGAGATAAGTCGGACAATATACCAGGGGTTCCTGGAGTTGGAGAAAAGACTGCTATAAAGCTTCTTAAGCAGTTTGAAACTATTGAAAATTTAATACAAAATACAGAAGAAATTACAGCGACTAAATTGAGAGAAAAGATAGAAGTTAATCGTGAGCAAGCAATGCTAAGTAAGCGATTGGCTACTATTGTTACAAATGTACCTGTAGATATTAATTTAGACGATCTTAAAAAGAGAGGAGCAGACCATGAAAAGCTAATGGAGCTGTTTAGATCCTATGAATTTAATAGTCTTATTCCTCGCATAAAGAAAAATATAGAGCAATCAACTGATGAAAATGAAAATACATATAAATTAGAAAACACCACTAATCAAAATATTGTGGAGATTAAAGATATAGCTAGTTTGAAGACAATGTTGGATGAGGTAAAAAAACAAGGACAAATTGTTTTGAAAACAATTACGGAAGAACAAAACATTGTAACCGATAAAATTGTATCATTAGCGGTAACTACTAAAGGAGAAGTACTATATTATATAGATTTTAAAGATTTTAGCAAAGATGACCTTATTTATAATCTAAAGCAAGTTTTAGAGGATGATAGTATAAAAAAGATTGGTCATGACTTTAAAAAAGAGATTGTGCACTTCTATCCTTATAACATTAATATTTCTAACCTACATTTTGATACTATGATTGGTGAGTATTTAATTGATTCTGCAAGATCTAGCTATAGTTTGAAGGATCTAGCCATGGGGTACCTAGGAGAGGAAATTGTAGATGAAGAAAAAATAATAGGTAAAGGCAAAAATCAAATTTCGCTATGGGAGGCTCCAGGAGAAGAACTTAAGGAACTGTTATGTAGCTATGTTAGAGTAGTTGCAAACATTTCAAATACTATTAAAGAAAAGCTGAAAAATCTAGAATTGGAAAAGCTTTACTATGAAGTAGAATTGCCCCTAGTGGAAGTACTAGCTTTTATGGAATTTCAAGGAATTAAAGTAGATAAGAATATGTTGTTAGATTTAGAAATAGAATTTAAAGAAAAAATAGATCAATTAACCAGGGAAATTTATACTTTAGCAGATGTAGAATTTAATATAAATTCGCCAAAACAATTGGGGGAAATACTTTTTGAAAAGTTAGGATTACCACCTATAAAGAAGACGAAAACAGGGTATTCTACTAATGCAGATGTACTTGAAAAACTACACGATCAGCATGATATTATTCCTAAAATATCTGAGTATAGACAGGTTACTAAGCTGAAAACTACATATGTAGATGGGCTTCTTAATATTATAAATCCAGTAACGAAACGTATCCACTCTAGCTTTAATCAAACTGTGACAACTACAGGCAGGATTTCAAGTACAGAACCTAACCTTCAAAATATACCGGTAAGATTGGAAATGGGAAGAAGGCTACGTAAGGTATTCATTTCTGACGATGGATATAAATTTATTGATGCAGACTATTCTCAAATTGAGCTTAGAGTATTAGCACACATAGCAAATGATGAGAACTTGATTGATACATTTATAAAAAATCAAGATATACATACTAGAACAGCATCAGAAATATTTGAAGTACCTATGGAAGAAGTAACCCCTCTTATGAGAGGAGATGCAAAGGCGGTTAATTTTGGTATTGTTTATGGAATAAGTGACTTTGGACTATCTCAAAATTTAAATATACCGGTAAATAAGGCAAAAAAATATATAGAAAGCTATTTAGATAAATATCCTTCTGTAAGAAAGTATATGAAGGATATTGTTGAAGAAGGTAAAGAGAAGGGTTATGTAGTAACATTACTCCATAGAAGGAGATATTTGCCAGAGTTAAAATCATCTAATTTTAACATTCGTGGCTTCGGTGAACGAATAGCTATGAATACTCCTATACAAGGAAGTGCTGCGGATATTATAAAAATAGCTATGGTTACAGTATATAAAAGACTAAAAGAAGGAAATTATAAGGCTAAATTAATACTTCAAGTACATGACGAATTAATAATAGAGTGCCCTGAAAATGAGGTAGAAACAGTAACTAAAATTTTACAAGAATCTATGGAGAATGCAACTAAAATGGCTGTACCTTTAAAAGTAGATTTATCCTATGCTAATAACTGGTATGATGCAAAATAAGGGGCGAATTTCATGGTACGCATAATAGGTCTAACAGGAGGCATAGCAAGTGGTAAAAGTACAGTATCAAGTATATTAAGAGGACTAGGTGCTATTATTATTGATGCAGATGAGCTTGCTAGAAAGATAGTCGAGCAGGATAGACCTGCTCTAGCCGAGATCGAGAGGGTATTTGGAAAAGAAGTAATATTTGAAGATGGAAATTTAAATCGCAAAAAACTTGGTACTATTGTTTTTAATAACCAGTCTTTATTAAAAAAACTAAATGAAATTACACATCCATACATTATTAAGGAAATTATTGATGTGATAAATTGGTATAAAAAAACATCTACTAATCGTGTTATAATATTAGATGCGGCCTTATTAATTGAAATGGATTTAATATACTTAGTTGAAGAAGTGTGGTTGGTTTCTGTGCCAAAAGAAGTGCAGATTAATCGTCTAATACAAAGAGAAAATATTAGTGCAGATGATGCTGAAAAGCGGATTGATGCACAAATGCCTCTTGATGAAAAAAAACAATATGCCCACATAATTATAGACAATTCAAAGGACGTAGATTATTTAAAGGAACAAGTTGAACAAAATTGGAGTAGATTAATCGAATAATATTTTGGGGTGATTGTTACTTATGTTGATTTTTCGCAAAGGATGTTTAAAGTTTCTTATATTTATTATAATATTGATCGTGATAGCTATTGGGCTTCAAAATACCGAATGGGTTCTAAAGACAATTTACCCTATACATTATAGAGATTTGATCGAGAAATATGCTGAAGAATATGAAATAGATCCCTATTTAGTGGTGGCAATAATGAAAAACGAGAGTAAGTTTGATCCTAATGCAGTATCAAAGAAAGGTGCAAAGGGATTAATGCAAATAGCATCAGTTACAGGAGAGTGGGCATCTGAAAGGCTAAACATACCAAATTATTCCGAGGATATGCTTTTTGAGCCTGAAATAAATATTAGAATTGGTGTATGGTATTTACACGTGTTAGAAAATGAATTTGGTAATAATATTGAAGTAATGATAGCTGGATATAATGCAGGGAATGGAAATGTTAAGAAATGGCTAGATAATCCCGAATATAGCAAGGATGGTAAAACATTAGATAAAATTCCCTTTAATGAAACTAGGCATTATCAGAGAAAAGTTTTAAGAGATTATAGAATATATAACAAAATCTATAAATAATATGTGCTATTATTAATTAGCTCTATCATTAGAGGGGGATAAGAGTGAAAGGTTTAAAGTATATTAGTATTATTCTAATCATATTGTTAATGGTTACTGCTTGTAGTTCGAATGTTAATATAGAAGATGAAGTGGCAGAGTATGAGGTAGTAGAAGAACATGTACCTGCAGACGGAGGCACCTTGGTTTTATCTACTACTAGATTTAAAACATTAAATCCAATATTTAATAGAAACGAAGATTTATTTCAGATACAACATTTAATATATGAGAGCTTGGTTACATTTAGTGAAGATATGAGCATAGAGCCTTTATTAGCTGAAGGATGGGAATTTACTAATGGTGAATATGGACAAAGTATAGATTTTAAACTTAGAAGAGGAATTAAGTGGCATGATGGAGAAACTCTAACTGCAGACGATGTAATTTTTACCTTTAATTTAATAAAAGGCAACATAAAAGGGGTTAGTAAAGTCTCTATATATAAACAATCATTAGAGTATATAACAAATATAGTTAAAGTCGATGACAATACTGTTAGAGTTAATTTTTCTAAAAATATTGGTAATGGACTTGAAATGATGACATTTCCAATTTTACCTGAGCATATTTTTGAAGGGAATAAGGTTCAGCTTTTAAATCAAGACGATTTTAACATTGTGGGTACAGGAGCCTATGAGTTAAAAGAATATGAAAAAATGAGAAACATTTCCTTGGTTCGTAATGATAACTACTGGAAGAAAAAGCCCTATATAGACGAAATCAATGTTTTAATCGTTCCTGATGAAGAAGCTCAATTATCTTTATTTGAAAATGAAGGTATAGATTTTGTTAATCCTAAAGTGGTTGATTGGGGTAAATATGTAGATGAAAAAATTACAAACTCAGCAGAATTTATTACTCCTAATTATGAGTTTTTAGGTATTAATTTTAGAAAAAATATTTTACACGATCTAAATATAAGAAAAGGAATAGCTTACAGTATAGACCGAGAAAAAATTACTGGTAATATTTATTTAGGTCATAGTACAGTAGTAGATTTTCCAATTCTACCAAATTCTTGGCTCTATGATGATAGTAAAATCCAACTAGGATTTAATCCTAATTTAGCAGGTACATTTTTAGATGAGGCTGGATATATATTAGACGAGAATAATAATTTAAGAGTAAATGAAAAAGGTGATATAATTCAATTGAAATTAATTACTAATGCTAATAATTCTTTAAGAGAGCAGACGGCTCTTCTTATCCAGGAAGACCTAAAAAAAGTAGGAATACAGTTAGATGTTGAATTTTTAGAGTGGGAAGATTTTGAAAAACAAATGAATACAGGAAATTTTGATTTGCTTCTTGGTGGATGGGAATTATCCTACATTCCAGACATAACTTCGGCATTTCATTCCTCTAAAATAGGTAATACTAATTTTATTGCCTATAGTAACGAGAAGTTAGATAGCTTGTTGGATTCATATTTAGGTAATGGAGATTTGACATCTAAAAAGCAAAGGTTTAGTGAGATTGAAGAGCATCTTGTTACTGAACTACCATATATTAGTTTGTTTTTTAGAAATGGTGCTGTATTAGTAAATAATAAAATTAAAGGTGATCTTAAACCACAAAGTTACAATATTTTTGCTAATATAGAAGAGTGGTATATTAATGTAAAAGAATAACACCATAAAAAGCATAGGAGCCTTTAAATGGCTCCTTATATAACTATAGTATTAACCTGTGGTTAGGGAGGAGTACATAGCTGTTAGTAATAGCATATTGACACTAAAAACAAATAATATTATAATTAAAAAGTAATAATTTTGCGGATGTGGTGGAACGGCAGACACGCTATCTTGAGGGGGTAGTACTCGAATGGGTGTGCGGGTTCAAATCCCGCCATCCGCACCAAATCAAAACGTCAATATTGATACAATACTCACGAGCCGAAAAGTCCAGTAATACTGGGCTTTTCGGTTTTTTTAGGGATAAAATATGTCCGTTTCGAGAGGCTTTTTGAGTCTCTTTCGTGTAAAAGTACACACACACTTAAAAGTCCCGCTGCCAGTTGGTTTGATCCAGAAAGGCGGGCGGGATTTATTACTTTAGTTTTTAACAAAATTTAACACGCCTTCTTGACAACTTAAAAATAGTATAATAAAATATATTCGACAGACAGTCGGTCTATAAAAGGAGGATGTAAAAATGAGAATAGTAAAAGAAGCTGAAGAACGCAAAAATGAAATACTTGATGCGGTAGAGGAGCTTTTTGGTCAGAAGGGATTTGACGGCACAAGTACAAACGATATTCTCGAAAAGGTTGGAATTGCACGGGGAACGCTGTATTATCACTTTAAGTCGAAGGAGGATATTATGGACGCGCTGATTGAGCGGTATAATGTCCGTATTTTAGGTGCGGCGCAGGAAATTGCGGCAGACAAGAGCATACCTGTAAACGAGCGCCTTATCCGTGCTGTAATGGCACTGAACATAAGTAGCGGAAGCAGCGATGAAATTAAGGAACACATTCATAAGCCACAAAATGCGCTTATGCATCAGAAAATACAAAAGGTCATAATCAACGGCGTTACGCCGATATTAACGGGAATAATCCGCGAGGGCATCGAGCAGGGACTGTTCAGCACGCCGTTCCCATATGAGTGCGTGGAAATGGTTGTAGCATACGCAAATACTGTTTTTGATGATGATATGGTAGAGATGACAGATGAGGAGCGTGTTTCACGGATACAGGCGTTTGTTTTCAATACGGAAAGGCTGTTCGGCGCCGAAAGCGGAAGTCTTAACATTATGCAGATGTTCGGTAGCGGAAATGGAGGCAGCAATGAGTAATTCGGGAAAATCATTCGGAAAATTTCTTCTTCTGTGGTCGGGAGAGTTTGTTTCGGCAATAGGAAGCGGGTTTACATCATTCGGGCTTGGGGTATATGTTTTTGAGCAGACAGGAAAAGCGTCGGCAACTGCACTTGTAATGCTGCTTGCGTTTTTGCCATCGCTTCTTTTAAGTGCACCGGCGGGCGTGCTTGCAGATTATGTTTTCACCCCTTTGCTGCTGGATGGCGGAACGCTGGCTCACAGTGTGGGAAAGCTCATCGGTACAGGCAGCGGCAGAGGGGCAGGATTTCTTATCCTTATTGCTGGAATACTGTTATGTGTGACTTCGGTTATTCTGTATCACATAAAATCGGTGAGAAGGCTTGAAAACGGAGGTGACTTATGTATCGCAGAATAATCCAGGGTGACATTTTAAAAAGCAAAGTAATAACCGTGACAACAATGATATTTGTCGTTGTCGCGGCTTACGGCTTTTGCAGAGCAGAATAGTAATGTAGATGAATTTCAGGTGCTTGAATTTCTAAATGTTGAAGGTACGCAGATAGTAATTAACGGAAACTCCCTTGCAGGTACTGTTCAGGACAACGGCTTCTGCACGCAGAGTGAAAAGTTCGATTATCTCCTCGACCTTGACGGAAACATTATCAATGTATCCGATGGGGAGGTTTATGTCCCGATAAGTTATATGAAAGACGGCACCGCAAAGCCCGGCGACAGATCAGTAATATGTGGGAAGGAGTTTATCGTTGGGGGGTTCCTCCGTGATTCGCAGATGAATTCTACTCTAGCCGCGTCAAAGAGATTTCTTGTCAGTGAAAATGATTATGTCGAAATAAAGAATTTTGGAAATATAGAGTATCTGATCGAGTTCAGATTAAAAGATTTGTCGGTGCTTGGTGCATTTGAAACCGCATACACCTCCGCGGGACTAGAGTCGAACGGGCCGACGGTCACCTATCCGCTTTTCAAAACGATGAATGCGATTTCCGACGGACTTATGATTGCAGTTATCCTTTTTGTAAGCGTGCTTGTCGTTGCGATTGCGTTTCTATGCATACGCTTCACGCTTCTTGCAAAAATCGAGGACGATTACCGGGAAATAGGCGTTATGAAAGCAATAGGGTTGCGCGTTTCCCACATTAAAAAAATATACCTTGCAAAATACACGGCGATTGGGTTGGCTGGCTGTATTCTCGGATTTACACTTTCGTTTGTATTCAGAGGCGCGCTTCTTGAAAATATACGGCTTTATATGGGCGAAAGCGAAAATGCTTCTTTCGCTTTGATTTTCGGGATAATCGGCATACTACTTATATTCCTTGCAATTATTGCCTATGTAAGCAAAGTGCTGAAACGATTTCGGAAAATATCTGCCACGGAAGCAATGCGTTTTGGCACTTCGCAGGAAAAATCCGCCGGTGCAAAGAGTTTTGTTTTGAGCAAAAATAGGCTGTTTGACACAAATATTTTTCTCGGCATCAAAGATGTTCTTACAAGGAAAAGACTTTACGTAACAATGCTTGTGGTGCTTGTGATTTCGGCGTTTGTCATGATTGTTCCCCAGAATATGTATAATACTATTTCCTCAAAAGGCTTCATCACCTATATGGGAATTGGAAACTGCGATATGCGCATCGACATTCAGCAGACCGACAATATTTCCGAAAAAGCATCGGAAATTGTGGCAGCGATGGACAATGACAGTTCCTTTGCAAAGTACGCCGTGCTTACGACCAAAACATTCAGGGTGAAGATGCAGGATAGCTCAGAAGAAAGCATGAAAATTGAGCTGGGCAACCATTCAGTATTTCCTGTAACGTATTCCAAGGGCAGAGCGCCTACAGCGGAAGACGAAATTGCGCTATCAGTTATAAACGCAAATGAACTAGGCAAAAATGTTGGCGATGTTATTACACTGGTGACCCAAAGCAAGGAGAAAAATCTCACGGTATGCGGAATTTATTCCGATGTCACCAACGGCGGAAAAACCGCAAAAGCTGTTTTTACTGACGATTCGGCGAACATTATGTGGTGCGTGCTCGGTGCGGAGCTTGTAGATGAATCTCTGATTGATAGCAAGGCTTCGGAATATGCAGGCAAATTTGGTTTTGCAAAGGTTTCGAGCATTGATGAATATATCACTCAGATGTTCGGCACAACACTAAGCGCCATTAAAAAGGCTTCCTCTGCCGCAATTGCCGTCTCACTGATTATTACGTTACTGGTTACCCTATTGTTCATGAAAATGCTTGTAGCAAAGGACAGATATTCCATTACCGTAATGAAGGCCTTCGGTTTTACAAACTCGGATATTACTGCGCAGTATGTTTCACGTTCAGTATTCGTTTTAATTGTCGGAGTCATTTTTGGTACGTTTATGGCAAACACACTCGGAGAAATGCTTGCGGGCATGGCTATCTCATTTTTTGGAGCGATGTCGTTTAAATTTACTGTCAATCCGCTTTCAGCGTACATACTTTGTCCGCTGATGATGGTATGTTCAGTGCTTATCGCAACAATGATTGGTACATCGGGTGCGGGAAAAATAAAAATTTCTGAAAATATAAAGGAGTAGCTTATGAAGAAGATTATTATCAGTGAAAATATAGTGAAATCATTCGGCGAGGGCGATGAAAAGCGCAATGTTCTCGACGGAGTGTCCGTTGAAATAAACGAAGGGGAGTTTGTTGCGGTCATGGGATCTTCAGGCTCGGGAAAATCGACACTGATGTTTGCCCTGAGCGGAATGGACGGAGTTGATAGCGGAAAGGTTGTTTTTGACGGTAGGGATTTATCGGAACTCAAGGAAAATGAGCTTTCAGATATGCGCAGAAGAAAAATGGGATTTGTTTTTCAGCAGCCGACAATGCTTAAAAATCTAAATATTCTCGACAACATCATCCTTCCCACAATGCGGGACAACAGAAAAAACGCTACGAAAATTATTGAAAAAGCAAGAACGCTTATGAAAAACACGGACATTGCGGAACTGGAAAAACGTGATATTACACAGGTTTCGGGAGGACAGCTTCAGCGAGTGGGAATATGCCGCGCACTTATGAGCAATCCGAAAGTTATTTTCGGTGACGAGCCAACTGGCGCGCTTAACTCAAAATCTGCACAGGAGATTATGAGCATCTTTTCCGAAATCAACGGGGAAGGTACTACGGTTATGCTTGTAACTCATGATGCAAAGGTGGCGGCGTGGACAGAGCGTATTATGTTTATGCGCGACGGAAAAATCGTGAGCGAAATGCGACTTCCGAAATTCAGCGGTACAAATATTGACGACAGCAGGATGAAAAAAGTCACAGAGAAAATGCGGGAAATAGGAGTATAATTTATTGTTTCACCGTCAGATGGTTAGGCCTTTTTCGTCAAGGCTGTCCAGTAAGCTATCCAACTGCTTTCGTCTTGTATTTTTGGAAAGATTACCTTTTTTCAAAATGCACCCGCTTGGTTTTTCAAGGACAACGTATGATTGTATTGATATTAACGTCCTTAGACAGGGAAATTATGTAGACAGACACTATTGAGTACCTGTCTATTTTTATTTAGCTATTTAATTTTGAGAAACTAGAGTTACTTATAAGAATATGATAGTATAAAAATAAATATATTAAAAGTAAAGTTAAATAAATCTAAAAGTTGAAAGTATATATAGGTGATGTAAATGGATTATATAAAGAGTATTGTAGAAAAGCAAAGAGAACATTTTTATACTGGAGAAACAAAGGATATCAATTTTAGAATAAGTCAACTTAAACTTTTAAAAGAAGTAATCATAAAAAATGAAGAAAAATTATTAATTGCATTAAAAAATGATTTAAATAAATCAGCATTTGAAGCCTATGAGACTGAAATAGGTACAGTTTTAATGGAACTTAATTATACAATTAAAAGGTTACGGTCTTGGATTAAGCCTAAAAAAGTAAAGACACCTATTACTAGTTTTTCGTCTAAAAGCTATATTTATTCAGAGCCCTATGGAGTAGTTTTAATTATAGCTCCATGGAATTATCCATTTCAACTAGCAATATCTCCACTAATTGGTGCTATTGCTGCTGGAAATTGTTCTATAATAAAGCCTTCGGAGTATGCGACAAATACCTCTAATATAGTTAAGGAAATCATTAATAATAATTTTAAAGATAATTTTATTACAGTAATTGAAGGTGGAAGGGATACCAATATAAAGCTGCTACAACAGAACTTGGACTATATATTCTTTACAGGAAGTGTTTCTGTTGGTAAGGCTGTTATGGAGGAAGCTGCTAAAAATCTAACTCCCATAACCCTAGAACTCGGAGGAAAAAGCCCATGTATTGTCCATAGTGATGCGGACATCAAATTAGCAGCAAAAAAAATTGTATGGGGGAAATTTTTAAATGCTGGGCAAACCTGCGTTGCGCCAGATTATTTATTTGTACATAAGGATATAAAGCATAAATTGATTAGCTGTATTATAGATACAATTAAGTTGTTTTTTGGAGAGGAACCTAGGAAAAGTCTAGACTATGGCAGAATTATAAACCAAGAACATTTAGGTAGATTAGGAGAACTGCTAAAAGAAGGCAGTATTATTGTAGGTGGAGATATAGATAAAAATGAAAAGTATATTTCTCCTACCATAATGGAAAATATAAATTGGGACAATCATATTATGAAGGAAGAAATATTTGGCCCTATTTTGCCAATACTAGAATATAGTTCATTAAATGAGGTTATTACTAGTATTAGAAATCATGGGAAACCACTGGCTCTTTATTTATTTACTAAATGTAAGGGGGTTGAAAGAGAAGTATTAGAAAAGCTTTCATTTGGTGGTGGATGTGTAAATGATACTATAATGCATCTAACTTCTCCACATCTCCCATTTGGTGGTGTGGGATCTAGTGGTATGGGATCTTATCATGGAAAAGCTAGTTTCGATACTTTTAGTCATAAAAAGAGTATTTTAAAAAGCAGTTCTTATCTTGATATAAAGTTAAAATATCCTCCTTATGGAAATAAAATTAAATTATTACGCAATATTATTAAGTAGCAATAGGGAGAAAGACTTAAATATAGGTATTATAATTTGTGTCCTATGGACAGTTTAATGAATACACTGAGTATATATTCTGGAAGGAGGACGTTTCATGGGAAATAAGGGACATATTAAAAGGTTATTACCAGGTGGAAATACATCTGTTGGATTTTATTCATATTTTAAATATATTATAAATCCAAGTGAAGCAAGAAAAATTTATTATTTTAAAGGTGGTCCTGGTGTAGGAAAGTCTTATATGATGAAAAAAATCGGGTATGAGTTAGTTGATAGAGGAATAGATGTAGAGTTTCACCACTGTTCTGCTGAGCCAGAATCTATTGATGCTATTGTTATACCAAGTATAAAAGTAGTTTTATTAGATGCTACATCTCCTCATATGGATGATCCAAAATACCCTGGAGTTACTGGAACAATAGTTAATCTAGGTGAATTTATAAATGAAGAAGCTATAAGAAAACATAAGGATAGTGTTGTAGAAGCTACAGACGATAATAAAAACATCTATGTTAGAGTATACAAGTATTTGGCAGCAGCAAAATTAATACATGATGATATTGAATGGATCAATAGCTATGCTATGGATTTTAATAAAGTTAATAAAGAGACTATTAAATTAATAAAAAAATATTTAGTAGATATTGAAGATAGAAATAGAATAGGTAAAGAGCGACACCTTTTTGGAAGTGCCTACACATTAAAAGGTAAATTAGATTTTGCAGAAACATTTATTGGTATAGTAGAAGGAATTGTTTATATAAAAGGTGCAGATGGGACAGGTAAATCTACATTATTAGAAAAGTTATCAACTACAGCTATAATGAAGGGATATGATGTAGAGATTTATCACGAACCATTAGTGCCTCAAAAAATAGAATCTATCGTTATTCCAGAGCTTGATTTAGCCTTTACTACAAATAGTAAGTTTAAGGATAACCAAACAGTAGATTTAGATGAATATATTAATGATGAAAAAATAAAAAAATATGGAGAAGAATTAGAGTATAGTAACAAAGTATTTAATCAACTATTAAATGATGTTTTTTCTAATTTAGGTAAAACTAATGGAGTTCATGATAGAATGGAAAAATATTATGTGCCTAATGTTTTACATGAAGGTCTAAATGAAGTGAGAGAAAAAATATTAGGAGAAATAATTGATATAGCTGAAGAAGGATAAAGTAAAATAAGAGAAGGGATATTATCCTTTCTTGTTTTACTTTGTATATATTTAAATTGACCTCTAAGTAAGTTGTATGATAAAAATTTTAAACATGGGTATATATGAAATATAGTGCAATTCTATACTTATATAACTTAAAATAAAAGGAAAGAATAATTAAGAGACTTGAGTGTATATGAAATATTTTAGTTTACTAAAGCCATAGAATAAATAGAAAAAAATTTAGAAAATGAAATATAATTTTACATTAATGATTAAAACATATATAATAGTTCAGTATGATAACTTTATTTAGGAGAGATATAATGAAAGAAATACAATTTGAAGATTTAAACATTAAGAAAGAAATTTTAAAGGGGATTCTAGAGCTAGGCTATGAAGTTCCAACGCCTATACAGGCGCAGGCTATTCCAAAGCTTTATGATGGAGAAGATATTATTGGACAAGCTCAAACTGGGACAGGAAAAACAGCTGCCTTTGGTATTCCAATGCTTGAAAAAATTAATCCTCAACAAAAAACACCACAAATATTAATTTTAGCACCGACAAGAGAACTTTCAATGCAGGTTGCGGATGAAATAAGAAAGTTTTCTAAATATTTAAGCGGATCAAAATCCCTTGCTATATATGGAGGACAACCTATCGATAGACAGATTAAAGCATTAAAACAGGGAGTTCAAGTTGTTGTAGGAACACCTGGAAGATTATTAGATCATATTAGAAGAAAAACTCTAAGACTTGATCAAGTTACTGGAGTAGTATTAGATGAAGCAGATCAAATGCTAGATATGGGATTTTTAGATGATATAGAAGCAATACTTCAAGAAACTCCAGAAACAAGACAAACAGTAATGTTTTCTGCTACAATGCCAAAAGAAATAGAACAAATTGCAAGAAAATATATGAAAAATCCTAAAAAGGTAAAGGTAGTTCACAAAGAGCTTACCGTACCTAAAATTTCTCAATATTACTTCGAAGTTAGACCACATGAGAAACTAGATGCATTATGTAGAATATTAGATATGGAAAACTCTGAGCTTGGAATTATATTCTGCAGAACTAAAAAAGGTGTGGATGAACTAGTAGAGAGTCTTCAAAGCAGAGGACATTCCGTAGAAGGTATTCATGGAGACTTAAAACAAAGCCAGAGAGATAGAGTTATGAAGAAATTTAGAGATGGCACTCTTGATCTTTTAATTGCAACAGATGTTGCAGCAAGAGGAATAGATGTAGATGATATTGATTTAGTTATTAACTATGATATTCCTGAAGACTTTGAATATTATGTACACCGTATTGGTCGTACTGGTAGAGCGGGAAGAGAAGGTCTTGCATATACACTAGTTACTGGAAAGCAAATACGAACATTAAAAGCTTTAGAAGCTTATATTAAAGGAAAAATAAAAAGAAAACCGATCCCAACTATCAATGATATAGTAGAAAAGAAAAAAGAGTTGATTGGTAAAGAGATTATTGGAAATATCGAAAAAGGTGGTCTTTCAGAATATGCTAACTTAGTTGAAGAACTATCTGAAGACTATAATTCTATCGATGTAGCTGCTGCTTTATTAAAAATGATAATGAGTCAAAATGAGACAGACGCATTTGAAACAGCTAAGAATATTACAGAAAGAAAAACTAGAGTTGAGGGCAATATGGTTAGAATGTTTGTTAATATTGGTAAAAAACATGGAGCCAAGCCAGGAGATATATTAGGAGCAATTAGCGGCGAAAGTGGAATAAGTGGAGATCTTGTTGGGGTAATAGATATGTACGACAAGTTTACATTCGTTGAAGTGCCTGAGCAAATTGCAGATAGAGTATTAGAATCTATGAATAGAAATAGAATTAAGGGCAGAAAAATAAATATGGAGCCAGCTAACAAGAAATAAATTTAAAACTAATTTTTAAATTCATCTAGCTACATTAAAGAGAATTCTTTTCATTTTAAAAGAATTCTCTTTGTTATAAAATAAAGTACAGATATATATTTAATCGACAAGAGTACTTTCTAACAATTTACTAAACTTTGATTTCGGTAAATATATTAGTTCTTTGTTAGCCGTGGATATTTTATAGTATGGATTTGTTATACCAAATAACCATTCACGCATATTTTCCATGTCTTCTAATATAGCTACATTAGATATAAAGATATCTTTAGTCAGTTCACCTATAATAAATGTATTATACTGATCACTCCAATAATAGGATCTGACATACGATTTTTCCTCTTTTAGCAAAAAATCGTTTTTTTGAGGTGTATTCTTAGATTGAGTATTATATTTTTTAAAAGAAGTAATAGTATTTATTTTTACTGGGTTTGTATAGTCAAAGTCAATTTCTGTTTCTTCTACTACCATGGTCCAGTTTGTATCTGGAGCTTCAAGGTTAATCCAATTTTCTTTGAAAACCTCCTCATAAAATAGAGTTTTTTCTAACACAAGACTAAAACTAGATTCTTTATAATCATAAATTTGTATAAAGCTTTCACGGAAGAAGGCACCTAATCTCTCATCTACTATTTGATAAATAACTATAAGATCTTTATTTTCTGTAGGATGCTTTATTAATTTTATATTTTCAATAGGAGCTAAATTTTCTATTTTATTATAAAATATATATTTATCCTCAATTTCATTAAATATAACGGTTACTCCTAAGTCTTTAGATAGATTTAGTGATACTATAAGCTGCTGTGACGTATTAGGAATTAAATTACCATAATATATTTCTATATCAATGTAATCCAAAAAATCTATCCACTTATCGTAGTTTATAATATCTAAAATAGATATAATAATTTTTTTTTCTATATCGTCCTTTATAGGAGTATCATCCTCGTGGAGCGCTTTAATTAAAGACTTATCAATAGTATATGTAGGAGAAGCATACATTCTAAAAGTGCTTATGGCTTTGGGAGATTGAAAAAAATTATAGGTTAGGAAAAATAATATAGATATTAAGCAAAAACTAAGAACAAATTTAATTTTCCTCATCGAATCACCTCTATAAATTATATGTTTATATACAAGGTTAATGAGTAAATTGAATAAAAATAATAAAGTATGTTTATTAACATATATCATGTTTAAAAAGCAATAATATAATATATAAATATAGTGCGAGAGGAGGCTAATTATTTGGAAAAACTTAAAGCTAGGAATGGATTAGCCTATAGTGTAAATCTTATGTTTTTAGTACCTATGAGTACAGATGAGTTTCAAAAATTTAATACATTGTTTGGAAATCTAGTAAACTTTGTTGAAAAGATAAACGATGAAGGTATTATTGTATATTTTACTTTAAACATTAATGAAGAATTGAGTAAATTGGGTGAGTTTAAAGATGTTCCAAGTAAAACAGAAATTAAAAACTATATACCCCTTATTAAAGATAGCGAAGTTTTTTTAAATAGTGATATTAATTTTTTAATTAAGACAATTGGGTTGTATATAATAAAGGAGGACTTTAATAAAAATTTAGATATTTCTCTAATTAAATATTTAGAGGAAAAAATAAAAAAGTCAATAGACAACCCATATATACAAATAAGAAATCTAAAAATTATTCCTTAAATAAAATAAGACTTAGCACTAGAAATAATCTAAACGCTAAGTCTTTTAATCATTCTGGAATATATACAACATTTAGTAATTATATAATTTAGAAAGTATAATCAAAGCCTATACTATCCCAATCATATTCATCAGCCAGCTTGTTTGGTTCGATAGAAGAATCTTCACCAAATAAAATTATAGTTATGCTTATACGAACAATAATATCCGCTATATTCTCCCAATCATTTTCGGATAAACGATTTAAATCATATCCTTTGGAAAATTCTACACCATGGACTACATCAAATGGCTGTTCTAAGTTAATATTATCTCTTAGATAGTCCTCAAATGTGTATTCATCCATTGCTATATGGTTTATATTTACAAAATATAAATACTCATCATAGTAATTATATTTAATATTATTATATATTAAATCTTTATCCCTTAATGCCAATGCTTTGATTCCATCATTAATTTCATGAAACCAAATAGGATGAGTTATGGATTGGTCTGAATATTTTTTTTTCTTTTTCTGTGTAATATATTCGTTTAATGATATAACTTTTGACAAAGTAATCCTCCTAACAGCTTAAAATATCATCTTAAACTATAATACACGTTTAAAGTTTTTTTGACAACATAATAAGTAAATAAAAATGTTTTTTATTAAATCAGATTATTCCATTAAAATATTTAGCAGGAAGTTTGTTATTAATATTGAATTATATATTATTAATTTAAACATATTCAAGAAGGAGGTTTTCATATTGATTCCATTACCACTATATAATATGTCGTATTTAACTAATAAGCATAAGTATATGTCAAAGATAGAATTGCCTAAAAAAGTTAGTGAGAAAAGTCGCATTGTTTCAAAAGGAACTCTTAATATATTTGAAGGAAAAAACTTAGAAAAATTTGTACAAATGACAATTAAAGGCTTAAATATATATCATTATGATTTTGGTATAGCTTATCCAGCTAATTCAGCCACTTACCCAGTTTTCTTATATCAGATTATTTCTGCTCCTAAGCGAGTTCTTGTTGTAGTAAACTATGCATTTCATAAAAAAGATGAAACAGATAGAATAAAAGATTTTGATAATTTATTACAATTAGATTTAGAACATTCTGATATGCTAATTAAAACCTTTCAGCCACAGGATTTTTTAGTAGACGATGTTATTCCTAATACTTTTAATGGTTTAGTTAGAACTACAGAAATAGATAAAGCCTATGAAAGGGTATTTAATTTATTTGAGAATTGGTATGAAGGTATAGAATTAAATATTGAATCAAAAAAAGAAGATGCAGCTGATTATAATCAATGGCTATCTAATTTCAAAGATAAATTTTACAGACAAGACTATGGTTTTACAGCTGCAAAAAAGTTTTTAGGTGAAAAATGGGCTAAGGAAGTTTTTGAAAACTATCTTTTTTGTTAGATGGAACTTGATTAGACCAAATTTCTATGCCATCGCTCAATAGAATAACAGTCCCTTGAAGATCTGTACGGTAAATAAATGCACTAGCTTCTTCTAAACGTTTTATAACTTCCCTATGGGGGTGCCCATAGGGGTTATCGTTTCCAAGTGAAATAAGTGCAATTTCAGGGTTAACATAGTCTAAAAACTGCTTAGAAGTTGAAGTGTTACTTCCATGATGACCTACATTTAATACATTAGCTCTTAAGACTGCTTTATCATATGTATTAATTAAGTCAATTTCTGCTTCTTCCTCTATGTCTCCAGTAAATAAAAAGGACTTATCCATGTAGTCTAGCCTAAAAACTATACTCCATAGGTTTAAATTATCCCCGTAGTCTTTTATTGGGCCTAAAAAATGTAATTTAATATTTTCATCAAATTCAACAAGTTTATTTTGTTGTGGTGTGCTAATGGTAAGTCCTTTAGACTCAATAGTAGTAAGTAATTTTTCAAAGGTTGCACTGGTGTGGAGCTTTTTAGGCATAATAATTTTTTCTACTTCGAAATTTTTGATAATTTCTGATAATCCCCCTATATGATCAGAGTGGGGATGTGTACCTATAATCAAATCAATTTTATTTATTCGATTTTTGGTCAAGTAGGCTTTTACCCTTCTCCCTTCAGATTGTTCACCCGCATCTATTAAAATTGTTTTATTATTAGGTGTAATTATTAAAATACTCTCCCCTTGACCCACATCAATCATATGAATGGAGAGAACACCAGACAATGATTTCTCACAAGCGGTTAACGTGAAGAAAACTACAAATAATAGTAAAATGAGTAGGCTAGTAAACTTAAGTTTATTAGTAGATTTCATCGCAAGGGCTCCTTTCTTCTTTTAGTAAATTTAAAGTATACTTAGTACCCATACTATCATAATACACAATTATGCCAATGCTGGAAACAGTGTACTGTTATTTGTTATATAAGCAGGAAAAAAGATAGCAATATAGAAGTAGCCTTTAAAGAAATAACTTCGAAAATAGAGGTGATTAAATGGATTTCTATGTTCTAGCTAAATGTGTTGATTCTGAAAAAGGAGATATTATTATTGATTTATCAGGTAAGGTAATTAAAATATACAAAGCTCTTTATCAGTTGAAGGAAGATCAAGAATATCAAATAAATGAAGATGTACTAACAGCTACAAATTACTTCCAGTGGGATGTAATTAAAAGCTATGAACTTGCTTTCGGCAGAGGGCAAAATATTAATAAAAATGGATTTCGCTTTTTATCTATTAAGGAAAGAGATAGTGTTAGAATTGATAACAATGGATTACTTTATATAAACAATCTTTTTTGGGGAAAGTTTGTAAATAAAAAAGAAGTAGATCTTTTTCAAAGCGAAGGTGTTCAAAAATTTAAATTTAAATTGGAGTCTTCAAAAAAAGAAGGTATTAAATTATTAGTTAAAGGAAAGAAGATATATCGTATTTTTACTAGGAGTAAATTAAAAAGTTTACAGGAGGATCTTTTATACGGACAAAATCTTTTGGAATTAATAGAAGAGAAGCCTATTGTCGATGTAAAAAAGCAGATAGATAGGATTGAAACTGACTTAAAGCAGGCAAAGGACTTGATACTAAGAGCTATTGACACATTGACAGAAATAAAAAGAAATTAGACAATTATGCTCACGCTTTGTTTATAGATTAACTTCATTCTTATATAGGTTAACAAATTGTATTAAGTATAGTAAAATATAAAATGAGCATTGATTGATCCTGAAAGTGGTGATAGGAATGAAGTTGAATATATTCTTTGCAAGTAATATAGAGAGAATTGAATTTTTAAATAAACAATTAAATATTAAACAAATAAATAATATTGACAATCAAATTTTATTTTCTGAAATAGATGGATTGGATAGTTTAAAATTTAAAAATAACTTTGGAAAAATTCCAGGATATTGGATAGAAACAGATTTTAGTAAAACTAAAAGTGGCAAGGAGTTATATGCTCGTTTAATAAGTATAGTTCCTGCTGATAAACGAAATAACAATGTTTTTTATCCTATAACGAATGATTTATCTCTAAGAGAACTACATATTGGTTGGACAAATAAATATAATTTTTCTATAAAAGATTCATGTAAAGATAAATGGAGCTTGTTTTTTAAAGAGTTGAAAAGTCATATGAAATATGAACGTATGGATATTGTGTTTTCAGGATTAAATTTAGCACTAAAATATAACCCATTTTTTTTAAAAAAGTATAGAAGGTATTATTTATTCGAAGAATTAGCCTACTACTATGAAGAAGAAGGAAACTTAACGAAAGCAATTAAATGTTTACGGTTACAAGGTATGTTGAATCCAAAATCAATAGAACCCTATTTAAATATGAGCAGTTTTTATATTATCAATGGTTTAGAGGAAGATGCTATTCAAGTATGTAAAGAAGGTTTGAAGAAAAGTCCACAAGATCAATATTTAATAAGTAATCTGATTATTGCACTTAGTAATATAGGAAACCATAGTTTTGCTCTTATATTTCTAAGAAAAGCATTAGAAAATGACAATGAAAACAAATTACTCTGGAAACTAATGGGCAATATATATTATGAAATTGAGAACAACAAAGATGCCATTAAATGTTATAAAATGGCATTAAGTATAAAACAAGGTAATGATGAGGACGTGCCTGGTTTTTATGCTGACCTATATAGTGCTATTGGAGCTTGTTATTCCGAGGAAGAAAAATATGATGATGCGGTTAAATATTATAAGAAGGTATTAATCTATAATAGGAATGATACATATACACTTCTGAGTCTTTCTCAAATCTATTTCTACTACTTAAAGGATATGGAGATTGCTTTTAAATATACTAAATTACTGGTAGATCAAGTTCCAGATAGTGGGTTTGGCCAATATCAATTAGGGCTTATATATTTTGATCAGGGGAACTTAGAAAAATCTAGATGGCACCTATACAAGGCTCGTCGTTTAATGCCTAATTATGGACCTGTCCACGATGCCATTGATATACTAAAAAAAAGTAGCGATTTAGCTAAGTATTAAATTTAATTTAATATATTTTTTCAATAAGGTAAAAATAATAAGGATCCCATTAATAATAATTTGAAGAGAGGTGGAGATCCTTTGTTAAATAGAATATTAGATAGGAGAGTAAGAAAAGATAAAGGATATGATTTATATTTAGAGATACCTGAAAGTGAGTATTTTAACTTCTATGAAGATGTTACAGAAGATGATGCACATAATATTTTAGATTTATTTTTAGAGTATCATCATGATGATGGAAGGCCACAAAATGTAAAGATTAACTATGATAAAAATAATAATAGTATTAATATACGGGCAGATTTAAACTATGAAGCAAATGATCATACAGATCCTAGAATTATACCTGACTATTTAAGGTAAAAAATATAATTCTTATAAAATCTAAAATGTTAAGAGGGAATTTAATGTAGGTAGAGAAAATACATAAAGATAAGGAGGGATTAAATTGAAACGACCCTTTATCTCTTTATGTATTTCTCTTTTAATCGGAATTGTAGGTGCTTATTTATTAAACTATTCTATTTCTATATATTATGTACTATACGCTACTATAATAGCTTTAGTAGTGCTTTTGTTTTATGAAAGGGTATTTGCAATTTTTATTTTATTAACAGTTGTCACTTTAGGAGCATATCTTTATGGACAAAGTATAGCAGGAGATATACTGTTAAATTCTGCCCCCTTAAATACCGTAATAAATGTAAAAGTTTTAAAAGAAGGTTCTGTTAAAAAGGGTTTTAGTGAATATGAAGTAGAGATACTAAGTTTATCTACAGATAAAATAAATAAAAATGTTAAAGTGAATAAAAATGCACAATTAAAAATATATCAGTCTTTAGGAAGGGAATCTGTACTTAATGTAGATGATATAATTGAAATTGACAATACAAGAGTTATTAAGCTACTTCAGAATATGAATGTTGGTAAGTCAAATAGTTATGAACTTTTTTTAAAGAGTAAAGGTATTGAGTACATATTAGAAGTAAACTCTGAAAATATAAAATTTAATAGTAATTCATATTGTAAACCTATAGGCATAAGACATATAAGTTATAGAATGAAAATTTATTTGGAGGATTTCTTAGATAGTACTTTAGATTTTGAAAATAGCAATATATTAAAAAGTATTGTTTTTGGTAATCAAGGATACTTATCAAAGGATAAACTTAGTGTATTTTCTAAAACTGGAACAGCACATATAATGGCTGTTTCAGGACTACATGTTGGATTAATAGTGATAGTAGTAGATAGATTTTTAAAATTAATAAAGATTGCCAGGAATAATAGACTATATTTTATTGTCGCCATTTTAATTTTTTACGCATACATGGTTTATTTTCCTGTATCTATAGTAAGGGCAGGGATTATGTACATTTTATATGTTATTGCATATTTTTTACAAAGAAGGTATGACGGTATAAATGCTTTGTTTTTTATTGCTTTTATATTGTTAATTTATCGTCCGATGACTATTTTCTCTATTTCTTTTCAACTATCTTTTATTGCTACTTTAAGTATCTTATTATTAAACCCTATTTTTAATGAAAAACTAAGCAAAAAGATAGGGTTCGTAGGTACATTACTATCAGTCACATTGGCAGCTCAAATAGGAACTTTACCTATTATGGCATATCATTTTAAACAAATATCAATAATATCATTATTAACGAACCTCCTAATTGTACCTATATTAGGTCCTATGCTATCGATAGTATTTGTAAGTGTTTTATTTGGAACTATATCATTTAGGCTAGGTTATTTAATAAATCAAATAACTAATCAGCTTTTAAATTATATAAATTGGATTTCTACAAAATGTGCTATAATACCCTATGGAAGTTTCGAAATTAATGAAGTAAAACTCACATATATATTTGGATACTATATAATACTTGCAATTATTTATTTTATATATAAACAAAAAGAAAAGAGCAACTTTAAGGAAGAAGGGTTAGTGAATACATATGAGTTATAAAGAAATAATGAATTCTATTAAAAAGGATGAAATTAAAAGTATATATTTATTTTATGGTGAGGAAATTTATCTAATCAATAATGCCTTGGAAACATTGAAAGAGAGAATAGTTGATCCTAGTTTGGACCAGCTTAACTTTACAATCCTTGGAGGTAAAGAAATCAGTGTTGAAAAGATAGTAGATGCATGTGAGACACTGCCATTTATGGCAGAAAAAAAATTGATATATGTAAATGGCTTGGATATTTTTCAAGGAAGGTCTAAGGTTTTCTCTGAAGAACAGGAAAAATATATTACTGAATATATTAAACAAATACCTGAAAGCACAACTATTGTTTTTTATGGTGTTTCATCTGTGGATACTAGAAGAAAAATTGTAAAAGAAATTAAAAAATACGGTGATATAATAGAGTTCGCAAAACTTAGTGAAGAAGAATTTAATAAATGGATTAAAAAGATATTTAAAACTTATGGTAAGTCTATAGGGTCTAAGGAGATAGCATACCTTAAGAGTAATCTGGATTATTTGGGTAGAAACGCATCTCAGAGTCTGCTAGATGTGGAAAATGAAATAAAAAAGGTTATAGCATTTATGGGAGAAGAAACAGAACTTGAAGAGATTCACATAGAAAAAATATTAAGCTCAAGTTTTCAGAATGATATATTTAAGCTATTAGATTCCATTGAAAAGCGTAATGCTTCTGAGTCTATTAAAAGATTAAATTATATATTGGAAGATGGAGAGCCTACTTTAAAAATATTAACTACATTAGGGAATCAAATTAAAAATATACTTTCGGCGAAGCTATTACTGGAAGAAGGTTACTCTAGTAAAATGATAGCATCTAAATTAGGTATACATCCATTTGTAGCATCTAAGTGTGCCACACAAAGCAAACAATTTACTATAGAAGGTCTAAAGAAGCTTTTAAATAAATTTTTGGAAGTAGATATAATGATCAAAACAGGGAAGATAGATGAAAAAATAATTGTGGAAATGTTGGTTATGGAAATGTCTAAATAATACAATAAAAGCAAAAAAGCGTACATTTGTACGCTTGGTTTTTTTATTTGCAAACACTAAGACACGGTTTTAATCAGATAATTAAGGGGCTATTATATTGCTTTGTTTAATTTTTGAGCAAGTCTAGAAACTTTTCTTGACGCCTTAGCCTTATGAATAGTTCCTTTAGCAGCAGCTTGATGAAGTTTTTTCTCAACAAGTCTTAATCTTGTTTTTGCTTCTTCATAGTTTTCAGCGGCTAAAGCTTCTTCAAATCTTCTGATTGCAGTCTTAAGTTGTGATTTGATCATTCTATTTTGTGCTGTTTTCTTAGCAATAACTAAAATTCTTTTTTGTGCAGATTTGATATTTGCCAACGTGTTCACCCCCTTGTGTGTCATTAACACATGTAATTTTATCAGAAAACCATATAGAATGCAATAGAAAAATTCGTCCAATGCTATCACATTGATACTTTCTTGAAGTATAAATAATAAATTTATATTTAATTTATTAACATGAACCAATTAAAATATACATTATTCGATTACTAAAAACATTGTATTATAAATTTTTAGTGATGTATATTTAGAAGTTTTACAATAATTATTGTAAATTTACAGATAATAAGTATTAAGCTAAGTATATGATTATAATTTATGTAAAGAAGGTGGAAATATGTTTCAGCTACGTACAGATTTAGCTTTAGAGGCTAGGGAGATTTATCAGGAAGAAAAAAATGAAGAAATCCCTGGTGTTGCTATTGATAATGAAGAAATAGGAGATGTTATAGTTACAAGAGTAGAAGTACTAGATGATGAGGGCGCACAAATTATTGGAAAACCAAGGGGGAAATATATTACATTGGAAAGTGCTAGCCTTAGAAAGGCCGATGCAGATTTTAAGGACGAAATGAGCAAGCTTTTAGCCAAAGAGCTTAAAGCTATATTGCCAAAGAAGAATAATATTAAAGTACTTGTAGTAGGGCTTGGAAATTGGGATGTAACACCAGATGCTTTAGGTCCTAAAGTCGTATCAAAGGTGTTTGTTACAAGGCATCTATTTAAGTTATATAATAAAGAAGATGATGTAGATGTTTCTGAGGTAAGTGCTATTTCTCCAGGAGTAATGGGAACTACAGGGTTGGAAACAAGTGAAGTAGTAAAGGGAATAGTGGAAAACTCAAGACCAGACATTGTTATTGTTGTAGATGCACTAGCTTCAAGAAAAATGGAGAGAGTTAACTCTACAATACAGATTTCAACAACTGGAATTACACCTGGATCTGGATTAGGAAATAAAAGAAAGGCTTTAGATGAGGGCAACTTAGGAGTACCAGTAATAGCTATAGGAGTACCAACTGTAGTAGATGCTGCAACTTTGACTAGTGACACGATAGAGAGGGTAATTGATGCTTTTTCTAGACAGGCGAAGGTTGGATCACAATTTTATAATATGTTAAAAGAGTTAAGAGAAGAAGAGAAATATGATTTAATTAGAGAGGTTTTAGAGCCATATAGTGCTAATATAATTGTCACTCCGAAAGAAGTAGATGAAATAATTGTTAACCTTTCACAAATCATTGCAAATGGTATAAATATTGCCGTCCATCCAGGAATCGATCTAAAAGATGTTAACCGTTATATACATTAACTATTATTAGAGGAATAAAGCACCTATTGTTTTCATAGTTATTTATATAATACTTATGAAAAGGTAGGTGCTATACTTGAGTCATTACAAGAAAAATTTACCAAGAAGTTATTATAACATCATTATTTTACTATTGATTTTGCTAGTTTTATTTTCAATGGTAAGATTAATATCAAGCAAAGAGTCATTAGTTTTAACTAATAGTGAAAGTTATCAGAGTGAAGTCTTTAAATTAGATAGAGATGAAAAAGTAGATAATAATTTTTTAATAAAGACACTTCAGCATATGTTTCCAAATAGAAAGGTTGAAAAGCAATATAAACCAGTCTTTTCATTTAAAGAGGTATACACTTCATTTTTTAACAGTATATTTATAATTGATTTTAAGAATCCATTAACTTTTGTACAAGCTCAGTTTCCAGTAGTAATTGCACATCATGAAACCTTGATGGCAAATATACCTCAAAATGATAATTATGAACAAATAGAAGATGACTGGTCTAGAGAAATTCATTTTGTTGATTATGATGGTGAAGAAAAAACAGTAACAGTAGATACAAATATTGACTCAGAATACTATATTGATAAAAATGAATTAACTGATCAAGATGATCTTGGAGAAATAGAAGAAGGAATATATGTAGTAGGTGAAGAAAGTGTTGTGGATAGTCTAAATCCTATCTCTAATGGAGACTTAGCAAATATACCTAGGCCTAAGCCTATAGCCTTTGAGAAGGATAAGCCTAGTATTTTAATTTATCATACCCATGGTACCGAATCCTATAACCCAGCAACAGAGGGGAATTTTCATAGTTTAAGAAAGGAATATACTGTAATTGCCGTTGCAGACGTTATTACTAAAGAGTTAGAGAAAAGAGGTTATAATGTAATACATGATGGTACATACCATGATTATCCATCTTATAACGGTTCATATGGACGGTCTGTTGTTACAGCTAAAGGTATATTAGAAAAAAATCCATCAATAAAAGTTGTTTTAGACATACATAGAGATGGATACGATAAGATTACTACAAGATCAGATAGATTAAGTTTAATTGAAAATAGCAGAACTAAGATAAATGGTGAGTATGTTGCGCGTTTTCAGTTTGTTATTGGTGGTAAAACTAAAAACAGAAAAGAAGTAGAGAGTTTTGCTCATTTTGTTAAAGCTGTAAGTGATAGTAAGTACCCTGGTTTTAGTAAAGAGCCTTTAGTAAATCAATATGGAAGCTACAATCAATTTTTAACGGATAATGCTGCTTTAATAGAATTAGGAAGCAATACTAATACTATAGAGGAAGCAAAAAAAGCTGGATATTATTTGGCGGAGGTTTTGGGAGATGCATTAAAATTATTAGAAGAATAGGTTTAAAAAATATAAAAAAGTCCACAATATTAATGGTGATGTGGATGAGTAGAGTCGAACGTAAAAGAGTAGAAAAAAAATCAAAAAAATATTTTAAAATATGTTTATTTGTACAGATTATCCTACTAATCTTCGCATTGATAGCTGTAGATTTTGAAATAAGAGGAATGTTAGGTATAGATGAGTATAGTTTAGTAGGATATAAACAATTAGAAAGTGGGCAATATATCGTGCATATAATGGGTGAGTCTCATTTAGTTGATATGTCAAAGATACAAGGTCAAATAAATAAAAGATTTGCAGAATTTGGCGAAGTGACTTATAATATAAAAAAATCTATTGAAAATAAATGGCAAAAAGTATTACAATAAAAATGTCGGATAACCCGACATTTTTTTGATAAAATTTATATAAATATCAAATCTTAAAAATTGTTTATTTATAGCTACAAAATACAAAGCTATTGTGATATAATTGAAAGGATTATGCGATAAAAAAACTAGATTCAGGTGGAATTTTAACTCCATCTGAATCTTAGTTGTACTTATTGCGAGTAGGTAATGCTTGACCTTAGGCTTACAGAAAGCGTGAGCCATACCAATAGATCGAAGATAATTAAGGAGGAAGAGGTATGCCAAGCGATAGACAAAAGAAAATTCGTAATTTTTCCATTATCGCCCATATAGATCACGGCAAATCTACCTTGGCGGATAGACTTATCGAATATACAGGGCTAATTTCTCAAAGAGAAATGCAAAACCAAATGCTAGACAATATGGACTTAGAGAGAGAACGTGGAATTACAATAAAGCTGCAAACAATCCGCCTTGTGTACAAAGCAAAGGATGGAGAAGAATATTATTTAAACCTAATAGATACTCCTGGACATGTGGATTTTACATATGAGGTATCCAGAAGTTTAGCAGCTTGTGAAGGAGCTGTCTTAATTGTAGATGCGGCACAGGGTATAGAAGCACAAACATTAGCAAATGTATATTTAGCTCTAGAGCAAGACTTAGAGATAGTACCAGTCATTAACAAAATAGACCTGCCAAGCGCTAGGCCAGATGAAATTAAAGCCGAAATTGAAGATATTATTGGACTAGATGCTAGTGAAGCACCTTTAATTTCTGCAAAAGAAGGATTAAATATTGAAGATGTATTAGAATCTATTGTGAAAAATGTACCATCTCCTACTGGTGATGAGGATGCTCCATTGAAGGCATTAATATTTGACTCGTATTATGATAGCTATAAAGGAGTTATAGCTTATATTAGGGTTATGGAAGGCCAAATGAGAAAAGGTATGAAAATAAAAATGATGGCTACTAATAAAGAATTTGAGGTTGTTGAAGTAGGTGCCTTTTCGCCAGGAGCTATACCTATGGAGTATTTATCTGCTGGAGATGTAGGATATGTAGCTGCCAGTGTTAAAGATGTTAGACATTGTCGTGTAGGTGATACAATTACTGATGCATCAAGACCAACATCACAGCCATTACCAGGATACAGAAAAGTTAACCCAATGGTTTATTGTGGTATTTACCCAGCAGAAGGTGAAAAATATGAAGATATAAGAGATGCACTAGAAAAACTTCAAGTAAACGATGCTGCACTTGTTTTTGAAGCTGAAACATCAGCAGCACTAGGATTTGGATTTAGATGTGGTTTTCTTGGTCTTCTTCATATGGAGATTATTCAAGAAAGATTGGAAAGAGAGTTTAATCTTGATCTTATAACTACAGCACCTAGTGTTATATATAGGGTTACTAAAACAAATGGTGAAGTTTTAATGATTCAGAATCCTGCAAATATGCCTGTGCCACAGGAAATACGTATTATGGAGGAACCTATTGTTAAGACTACAATTATGGTTCCAAATACTTATGTTGGCGCAGTTATGGAACTATGTCAAGATCGCCGTGGTGAAATGAAAGACATGCAGTATATTGATGATACTAGAGTAAATCTTCATTATGAAATGCCTCTAAATGAAGTGATTTATGACTTCTTTGATGCGCTTAAATCAAGGACAAAGGGATATGGTTCTTTAGACTATGAGCTTATAGGATATCGTCAGTCCGATTTAGTTAAACTGGATATTCTGATAAATAGTGAGCAGGTAGATGCATTATCTTTTATAGTGCATGAGAGCAAAGCATATTCAAGAGGAAAATCTATGTGCGAAAAGCTAAAAGATGAAATTCCTAGACATCAATTCCCAATACCACTGCAAGCAGCAGTTGGAGCTAAAATAATATCTCGTGAAACTATTAAAGCACTTAGAAAAGATGTATTAGCTAAATGTTATGGTGGAGATATATCAAGAAAGAAAAAGCTTCTTGAAAAACAAAAAGAAGGTAAAAAACGTATGAGACAAGTAGGAAACGTAGAAGTGCCACAAAAAGCTTTTATGTCTGTACTTAAGCTAGATGATTAATAATACCTACAAGACTAGTAGTATGCCTTAGGGAGTACTACTAGTTTTATGTTATCAAGTAAAACCTAAATAAATTGGTGGTGAATAAAAATATGAATTTAATATCACTATATATACACATACCTTTCTGTGAAAAAAAATGTTACTATTGTGATTTCAGCTCTTATGGTGGAAAGAAACATCTAATTGAGGATTATATAAAATCATTAAAAAAAGAAATAACTCTATATAAATCTGTTTTAGAAGACTACAAAATAAGCACAATATTTTTTGGTGGGGGTACTCCATCTATTTTAAGTGGAAGCCAAATAGCTGAGATTATGGAGACAGTAGGCAAATATTTCTCAATAGAAGCCGATGCGGAGGTTTCTATTGAGGCTAATCCGGGGACTTTGACTTATGATAAGTTAAAAACATATTATGAGAGCGGAATTAATCGATTAAGTATAGGGCTGCAAGCATGTCAGAATAACTTACTAAGAACATTAGGTAGAATCCACAGCTTTGAGAATTATATAAAAAATTTAGAGGAAGCTAGAAATGCAGGATTTTCAAATATTAATACAGACCTAATGTTTTCTCTGCCAGGACAGAAGAAAAGTGACTGGCAAGAAAGTTTGGAGAAAATTGTATCATTAGAAATACCTCATATTTCAGCATATAGTTTAATAGTGGAGGAAGAAACTCCATTTTATGATTGGGTAAAAAACAGAAAAATTCTACTTCCTGATGAAGAAGTAGAATTAAAAATGTATCATTATACAATAGAATATTTAGAGAAAAATGGATATAATCATTATGAAATATCTAATTTTGCTAAACCGGGATTTAAATGCAAGCACAATTTGATATATTGGCAGAATAAACCCTACATAGGTTTAGGCTCGGGGGCACATTCTTATTTTAATAAAAAGAGATTTAGCAATGTAAATCAAATAGAAGAATATATTAGCTTATTGAAAGAGAGTAAAGTACCTATAGAAAATGAAACAGATGTTTCAATTAAGGATGAAATTAGCGAAACTATGTTTTTAGGTTTAAGGATGATGGAAGGAGTTTCTATAGAAGAATTTACTAAGCGATTCAATATTTCGCCATTTGAAATATATAAGTCCCAAATTGATAAGTTTAAGGAGCAGAATCTACTATATTGGGATGAAAAGCATATTAAACTTACTCAAAAGGGTATTGATCTCTCTAATATTGTTTTTCAAGAAATGTTATTAGATTAATATGAAAAAAACTATTGACAAAAATAAAATGAAATGATATTTTAAAGACAGAATCATTAGCACTCAACAAGATAGAGTGCTAACAATCCGAGGTGGTTCTATGTTGAATGAAAGAAAACTTAAAATACTTCAGGCCATTATACAGGATTATATTGAAACAGCAGAGCCAGTTGGTTCAAGAACATTATCAAAAAAATATGATCTGGGAGTAAGTCCGGCAACAATTAGAAATGAAATGGCTGACTTAGAAGAATTAGGATTTATTATACAGCCTCATACTTCAGCAGGACGTATTCCATCTGACAAAGGATACAGATTATATGTAGATGAATTTATGTCATTAAAAAAGATGGTGGATATTGAAAGAGATTATTTGGAATTAGACTTGTTTAATAAGGTTGCTGAAATTGAGCAAATATTACAGTATAGCTCAAAGTTATTGTCACAGCTTACTAACTATACAGCTGTTGCTTTAGCACCACAAATAAAGGAAAGTAAATTAAAACATATTCAATTGGTTCCGATTGATACAGAGAATATGTTGGCTGTCATAGTTACAGATAGTGGTATGGTAAAGAAACCTATTATCAGATTAAGTGATCAAGTTAGTAAAAGTAGTTTTCAAACGATGTCCAACTTTTTAAATGATAAACTTCATGGTCTGGCTA
Source organism: Alkaliphilus sp. B6464 (assembly GCF_018141165.1). Lineage (NCBI taxonomy): Bacteria > Bacillati > Bacillota > Clostridia > Peptostreptococcales > Natronincolaceae > Alkaliphilus > Alkaliphilus sp. B6464. The sequence goes on along the minus strand of NZ_CP058557.1, from coordinate 3,019,597 downwards.
TTAAAAATATTGAGGCATCATTAATTGAAATATTAAGTGAGGAGTTTATAAATTCTAGTAGCATAATAGATAAAATAATTCCTGAAATATTTCAATCTTTAGATGAAGTTAGTCATATAAATATGTTTTTGAATGGAGCCATGAACATATTTAACTTCCCGGAGTATAATGATATTTTTAAGGCAAAATCCTTTCTAGAATTGTTAGAAGAAAAGGAACTATTAAGCAGTTTAATTACTTCTTTTAGCAATGAAGGCCTTAGTGTTTCAATTGGAAGCGAAAATATATATAAAGAGGCAAAGGATTGTAGCTTAGTTACGGCCACCTATAAGGTAGATAATACAACTCTAGGCTGGCTTAGTGTTATTGGACCTACAAGGATGGATTATTCTACTGTTGTAAGTGTAATGGCAGAGGTTAGCAAAGTTATTAGTGAATTGCTGAAGAATAGATATAAATAGATAGAATGATGGTGTAAAGTGCTTAGCATTTTACACTTCTATCCATGTTTTGACTGATATTAATTTTGCTCTTTTACATAAAATGATAATGATAATAAGGCAGGTGGAATATTTTGAAAGATATTAAACGAGAAGAGGTTGAAGGCATAGAAGAAAACAAAGAAACTGCGAATAACAACCTAGAAGCTACCTTGGATGAAATTGAGGAAACAGATGGAAATCTTAAAGATTTAGAAGAGAAATTAGCAGAAAAGACAGCAGAATACGAAGATGTTTTTAGCCAATTTCAGAGACTTCAAGCAGATTTCTCAAACTACAAGAAGCGTGTAGAAAAGGAAAAAGGTGAAATTTATCTTTATGCAAATGAAAAAATTGCATCGGATTTGCTAAATATAATAGATAATTTAGAAAGGGCTATACAGTCCCAAACCGATATCGATGAAGATAATTCTTTACTAGAAGGAATTAATTTAGTGTATAAGCAATTAATAGATACTCTAGCTAAACATGGAGTAGAAGAAATTGAAGCTTTAGGAAAACCTTTTGATATGAATCTTCATTATGCAGTAATGCAGGAGGAAACAAATGGAGAAGCTAACTGTGTTATAGATATACTCCAAAAAGGTTATAAAGTAAATGATAGAGTATTAAGGCCAGCGATGGTTAAAGTATCAAGATAAAGTATAAAATAATATTTTAAAATATTCATATATAAGGAGGAAATCACGATGGGTAAAGTAATTGGAATTGACTTAGGAACTACAAACTCATGTGTTGCTGTATTAGAAGGTGGAGAGCCAGTAGTTATTGCAAATAGCGAGGGAAATAGAACAACACCTTCAGTTGTAGCATTTGGTAAAGATGGAGAGAGAATTGTAGGGGAACCTGCTAAAAGACAGGCAGTAGTAAATCCTGATAAAACGATTATGTCTATTAAAACACAAATGGGATATGATCACAAAGTAAATATTGATGGAAAACAATATACACCTCAAGATATTTCTGCGATGATTCTTCAAAAATTAAAGGCGGATGCGGAAGCTTATTTAGGAGAGACTGTAACAGATGCAGTAATTACAGTACCAGCTTATTTTTCAGATAGTCAAAGACAAGCAACCAAGGATGCAGGTAGAATTGCAGGACTTAATGTACAAAGAATTATAAACGAGCCAACAGCTGCATCGTTAGCATATGGACTAGATAAAACAGAGGAACATCAAAAAATATTAGTATATGACTTAGGTGGAGGAACATTTGACGTATCTATACTAGAACTTGGTGATGGAGTATTTGAAGTGCTATCAACAAGTGGAGATAACCACTTAGGTGGAGATAATTTTGATAAAGTAGTAATAGACTACATTGCGGAAGAATTTAAAAAGCAAGAAGGTGTAGATTTAAGACAGGATAGTATGTCTCTACAAAGATTAAATGAAGCTGCTGAAAAGGCTAAAAAAGAGCTTTCTAGTACTATGACAACAAATATTAATCTACCATTTATTACTGCAACTAGCACAGGACCAAAACATTTGAATATGGACTTAACAAGAGCTAAGTTTGATGAAATTACATCTCATTTAGTAGAAAAAACCTTAGGACCAGTTAAAAAAGCTATGAGCGATGCGGGATTATCCGCTAATGAAGTGGATAAAGTAATTTTAGTTGGTGGTTCAACTAGAATACTAGCGGTACAACAGGCTGTAAAAAGTGTAACAGGTAAAGATCCACATAAGGGAATTAACCCAGACGAGTGTGTTGCTTTAGGTGCTGCAATTCAAGCAGGAGTACTTACAGGAGAAGTAAAAGACGTATTATTATTAGACGTAACTCCATTATCATTAGGAATTGAAACAGTAGGTTCAATCTTTACAAAATTAATAGAAAGAAACACAACAATTCCTACGAGAAAGAGTCAGGTGTTCTCTACTGCTGCTGATAATCAACCTGCAGTTGATATCCACGTATTACAAGGAGAAAGACAAATGGCAGGGGATAATATTACCCTTGGAAGATTTGAGTTAGGCGGAATACCACCAGCACCAAGAGGGATTCCACAAATTGAAGTTACCTTCGATATTGATGCCAACGGTATTGTTAATGTATCTGCTAAGGATTTAGGAACAGGTAAAGAACAGAAGATTACAATTACTGCTTCAAGCAACTTAAACGATGAAGAAATTGAAAGAAAAATTAAGGAAGCAGAGCAGTTTGCAGAAGAAGATAAAAAACGTAAAGAAAGTGTCGAAGTAAGAAATCAAGCAGACTCATTAATATATCAAACTGAAAAAACATTAAAAGAGCTTGAAGGGAAAGTAAGTGCTCAGGACGAGTCAAAAGTAAAAGAAGAAGTAGAAAAGTTGAAAAAAGCACTTGAAAGTGATAATGTAGAAGATATGAAAAAATCAATTGAAGATTTAACAAATGCTTTCCATGCAATTTCTCAACAAATGTATCAACAAGCACAGCAGGGTGAAGGAGAAGCTCAGGGGTCAGGCGATGGAGCTACTGATAAAGAAAATGTAGTTGATGCAGATTATGAGGTTGTAGAGGACGAAGACAAGTAATAGGTTAAGACATTGAGGACACCCAAGGGTGTCCTCAATATCAGTATTCTTACCCTATATATTTAGCAAGGCGGTGAAATAGTGAGCAAACGTGATTATTATGAAGTATTAGGTGTAAGTAAAGATGCCAGTGAACAAGATATAAAAAAGGCTTATCGTAAGATGGCTATGAAATACCATCCAGATAAAAATCCTGATAATAAGGAAGCAGAAGAAAAATTTAAGGAAGCAAATGAAGCCTACGAAGTGCTAAGCTCACCAGATAAAAGAACAAGATACGATCAATTTGGCCATGCAGGTATGAATGGCAATGGTGGTTTTGAAGGCTTTGGTGGTTTTAGTGGTGGCGGAGGCTTTGAAGATATATTTGGGGATATATTTGATATGTTTGGTGGCGGTTTTTCATCATCCAGAAGAAGAAGTGGACCCCAAAAAGGAGCAGATCTTCAATATGAAACAACAATTACATTTGAAGAAGCAGCCTTTGGAGTAGAAAAAGAAGTTGAGTTTTATAGAAATGATAGTTGCAATACTTGTAATGGCACAGGAGCAAAACCTGGAACAACAACTAATACATGTAAAAAGTGTAATGGAACAGGTGAGGTTAAATTTGCACAGAGAACTCCATTAGGACAAATAGTCAACGTTCGTCCATGTGATGAGTGTAATGGAGATGGAAAAATTATAGAAACACCATGTAGCACATGTAATGGTAAGGGAAAAATTAGGAAACTAAGAAAGCTAAAAGTAAAAATCCCAGCTGGTGTGGATACAGGTTCCGTAATATCTATACGTGGTGAAGGAGAACCAGGTATTAAGGGTGGTCCTACAGGAGATTTTTATGTAGTTATAAATGTTCTACCTCATAAAATTTTTAAAAGAGATGGATATGATATTATTTGTGAAATGCCTATTACATTTGTTCAGGCAGCTCTAGGTGACGAGCTAGAGGTACCTACATTAGAAGGAAGAGTAAAATATAAAATAGCTGAAGGTACGCAAAGCGGTACTATATTCAGGTTAAAATCAAAGGGGATTGTTCATCCTAAAGGATATGGTAAGGGTGATCAATATGTAAAGGTTATAATTGAAGTGCCTACAAAGCTTTCTGAAAAACAGAAGGATATGTTAAAGACTTTTGCGTCAGAAAGTGGAGAAGAAATACATGAGCAAAGAAAGTCATTCTTCAATAAAGTTAAGGATGTTTTTGGCGTATAGTTAAAATCACTCTAATAATTTAGAGTGATTCTTCAATATATGCACTAATAAATTGCTATTTTAAAAGATTATAGGGTATAATAGGGTTAAAATCTTATGCATTATTTAGGAGATGTGATTTAATGAAATGGATTGAAGTATCAATAAAAACAACTACAGAAGCAGTAGAGGCTGTTGCCAATGTGTTATACGACGCAGGAGTATCTGGAGTTGTAATTGAAGATCCCTACGATATTATTTTAGTAAACAGCGATGAAAAAGCTTGGGATTATGTGGATGAGTCATTAATTGACTTAGAACAAGGCGCAATAGTAAAAGGATATATTCCTGAGTCTTCGGATCTTGTTGAAAAAATAGATTTAATTGAACAATCTATTAGTACTTTACCAGAGTTTGGACTAAATATTGGTACAGGAGAAGTTAGTACGCTTGAAGTCAATGAAGAAGATTGGAGTACTTCCTGGAAAAAATATTATAAGCCAACTAAGATAGGAAAAGATATCGTGATTAAACCAACTTGGGAGCAATATGAGGCTCAGGAAGGTGAAATAATTATTGAAATGGATCCAGGTATGGCCTTTGGTACAGGTACTCATGAAACTACGATGATGTGTGTACAACAATTAGAAGAACGTATTTCTAAAGAATCTACAGTTTTCGATATTGGTTGTGGCAGTGGAATACTATCTATTGTTGCTGCTAAGTTAGGTGCCGAAAAGGTTATAGGTGTAGACTTTGATGAGGTTGCCGTTAATGTAGCTAAGAAAAATGTTGTAGAAAATAAAGTTGATGGTGCTGTAGAAATAAGACATGGTAATTTAATGGACGTAGTTAAAGAAAAGGCTGATATAGTTGTAGCAAACATTATAGCAGATATTATTATACTTCTGAGTAAAGATATAAAGGGTTTCTTAAACAGTGATGGACTTTTTATTGCTTCGGGAATTATTTTAGATAAAATTGATGAGGTTGAAAAAAATCTAGCGGTTAACGGGTTAGAAGTAATACAAGTAGAAACATTAGGCGAATGGGCGGTAATTGTTTCTAAAGTAAAAGGAGAATAATATGCATCGTTTTTTTGTTACCTCTGATCAAATTGACTTAATACAAAAACAAATTGTTATTAAAGATGAAGATGTTAAACACATTTCCAAGGTACTAAGACTTAAAGAGGAAGATATAGTAGAAATATGCGACGGAGTAAATAATGAATATGTTTGTAAAATAGAGTCAATTAATAAAAATGATGTATTGCTTTCAATTATAGATAATAGGAAATCTGCTAAAGAGTCTCCGATTGAGGTTGTTTTGTATCAGGGAATTCCTAAGTCTACTAAAATGGACTTAATCATACAAAAAACTACGGAATTAGGTATAACAGAAATTATACCTGTGGAGATGGAAAGAACTATTGTTCAATTTAATAATGATAAGGACAAGGAAAAAAAGGTAGATCGATGGCAAAAAATTGCATTAGAAGCAGCTAAACAAAGTAAAAGAGGTATAGTCCCTAGTATCCATTTGCCACTTAGTTTTAAGGAAGCAATAGAACATAGCAAAGAAAATGAATTAAATATAATGCCATATGAAAATCAAGATGACAAGGGATTTAAGAGTGTTATTGCCTCTCTATCTGAGGAGGCAAAATTGTCTATAAAAAAAGTAGGAATCTGGATCGGACCAGAAGGTGGATTTGATGAAGGAGAAGTGACACAGGCTATAGAAAATCAAATTTATCCTATTACATTAGGTCCCAGAATACTTAGAACAGAAACCGCAGGATTTACTATATTAAGCTTAGTAATGTACGAGTTAGGAGATTTAGGAGGAGCGTAAGTGAAAAAAGTAGCTTTTCATACATTAGGTTGTCCATAAGTAAACTTAAATATGATTCCTCTTAACCCTTGATACATAAGGCTTAGAGTACATGGCAAAAAGACCACTATTTTGTATATTTAGTGGTCTTTTTGCTTAATAAAATATCTAGTTGCTACAGAGTTGCCCCTCTTTTCTATTAAATCCTTGTCTATAAATTCATCAAGAATAGAAGTTACTGCAGATCTACTCATACCTACAAGAAGTTCTAACTCTTTTCTACTTGCAGATTTATGTTTCTGTAAATATTCTAAAACTATAGGTTCAAAAGATTTATATAAAAACTTTTCACGAGGTATATTTTTCTGTTCAGATAAATCTTTATATAAAAAATTATGAGTAATACCATTTTTAAAAGTAATAGAAACAACTTTTTTATCTAATACAACTATTTTATCAACTACAGTTTGAATAAAATCTTTTATAAGATCATTGCCTACTATGTCTACCAGTTCTCTATAATCTATATATCTTTTATTACTAAGTTCCTGGGCAATTAAAAAATGTTTAGCATTATTCAGAAAAGAAACATCCACCATAGATTTCATATTCATATTTTTTCTATGCAGCTCTGAAAGATCAGCATTAATTCTATCTAGGTTATTTATAATATCTCTCTTCTTAAATAAAAAGTCTTTTTGAGACATTGCCTCCTCGGAAAATAAAAACAGGTCCTCTAATCGCTGTAAAGCTTTTTCAAATTTAATCTTTTCTTTTTGTAAAGAATCCAATTCAAAATTAATGCTAACAACATTACTATTACCATTATCAGATTCAAATAATTCATTATTTTCGAATCCCAGGACAAATGTGGTATATGTTTGTTCTAGCCCTTTTCTATCCACGCAATCTACATCTACAAAAGCATTTCCACGTAAAAGTATACGTTCAATATCTCTTAGTGAGTGCCTTTGAGTAATTTTCCCTTGTAAATTAATAAAGTTTGCAATGTAGTTAAGTACAAAAGGCAATATAGTAATATCACTTATAAAATTACTACAGCTATTAATGTTATCTGTCTTTTGATTAGTAGAACATGTATATCTAGAGGGTCTATATCCGTCTTTTCTAGTGCTATCCAGTCCAGCATTTAATATATTGCCACACTTACCACAAAACAATAGTCTAGAGCAAATATGCGTATGTTCATTGGCTCTTTGGTAGCTCCTATTTCCCCTATAATTATCAGCCAAAATTTTATTTACCTTTTCAAATTGTTCCTTCTGTATAATACCTGGGTGATTATCTTCTACAACAATCCAGTCCTTTTCGTCTTTCCATCTTCTTTTATTATTTTTCATGTTGTAACGGTAAGTACCTATATAAAAAGGATTACGAAGAACATCACCAACAGTTTTAGCAGACCATGTCCCATCACGTTTAGTTTTTACATTTTCGGAGTTTAATTGAAAGGCAACTTTAGAGGTAGAGGCGACGTCTTCATAAAGGTCGTAAATATATTTAACTGTTTTTGATTCTTTTTCGTCTATAACAGGAAATTTTACCTCGTCCGACCATTTATACCCCAAAGGTGTTGTTGCACCGTTCCATTGTCCCTTCTGTGCCCTAGAAAGCATAATAGAGTAGACACGCTCTGCTGTAATTTTACGTTCTAGTTCTGCAAATACTAGAATAATCTTTAACATTGCCTCGCCCATAGCACTACTAGTGTCAAACTGCTCGTTCTTAGAAACAAAAGTTACACCATAATCCCTTAGATCGTCATACATTTCGGAAAAATCTCTAAGGTTTCTCGAAATCCTATCTATTTTCCATACTAAAAGATGAGTAAATTCCCTATTCTTAATACGTGACATCATTTCTTGATACTTGGGCCTGTCCGTATTCTTAGCAGAATATCCTGCATCTTCAAATATTTCAAAGTTATCTATTCCCAGCACATATTTTGCATAGTTACTAAGTTCTTTTCTTTGAAAAGGTAGAGAGTCTTTGTCCACCTGATGGGAAGTAGATACTCTTATATATAAAGCTGCTCTATTCAAAACAAATACCTCCTTATAACTTATCTTTAAGATATTTCTCTATATCACAGTTAACTAAATAAAAAGTTTCGGTTCTTCCAAGTAACCAATCTATACTAAGCTCCAGCTTATCTGCAATTAAAAGTAAATTATGAATATCTGGAAGTATCCTATTTTGTTCCCATCGCTCATAAGAACGAGGATTAACACCTAGATAATTAGCAAAATCTTTTTGATTAAAATTTAAAATATTTCTCAACATTTTCAGACGTTTTCCGACTAACTTCGACACAATTCTACACTCCTTTGTGCAAATTATATCAAAGCACATACGCATTTATGCGTAGTAAAATTTGCCAAATTAAAACAGAAAACTTTTAATATAAGTGAGAATATATAAATAATGATATTTTTCTCTACTCTTTAATGCGTAGTTAAATAAAACTAACTTTAGCATTTTCAAGGGTTTGACAGCTTTTAAAAACCTACATATAATGAAATTAGCATTAAGTTAAAAAAATATCTTTCCAATTAAGAAAAGATAAAAAGTAGTTGAGTAATATTTTATGTTCAATAAAAAAGGGGGATACATAAAAAATGAGAAAAAATATTAAATCGGAATTATATGAAATAATTAATCAATTATCAATACCAAATTTAACTCACCTTTTTTCGTTTACTAAAAAGCTTTTAGAAATACAAAATAGGGAGTTTAAAAAATAAAGAATGATCTACAAGGTCATTCTTTTATTATTGATCTAAAGAAATCTTTAAAAACTTTTTTATGTTCTTTAGGTAGCTTTAAGTATTCTATTATTATTTTTCTATCTAGCTCATCTATTTGCCCTATAGCATTAATTAACGCTTCGTACAAGTCATCTTCGGTTTTAAACATTTCTCCTTTTCCAGTACGAAGCCATTCTTCATTAACATTAAAAACAGCACAAATTTGAGAAATGTGTAAGTCTTTTGGAACTCTCTGTCCTGTTTCAAACATTGCTAGTGTAGAATGCCCAATGTTAAGTTTTGCACTAAATTCTCTTTGGTTAAGATCTAAAAACTTTCTAAGCTCTTTCAACCTTTCCTCCACTTTATCACCTCCACAAAACAAATATAACACAAAAAAGTTCACACTGCAAACAAAAGTTTCAAAAAGTGTTGACTTGTTGTTCTCCTAGTGATAATATTAGTTTACAAGGTGAACAAAATATAAAAAGAGGAGGTTGGAATATGGATGTATCATTAAAAGAAGCTGCTCTAGAGGTACAAGCTCCAGAACAGCTAGACATAAAGATGAATACCCAAATAGCAAAAGAAGAAATAGAATCTAGCCAAAGTTCTATTAATGAAATTAGGTCTAGATTTGGATTATTACCTATAGAAGGAGCAGCCTTAAACGCAAAATTTGAGAAAGCATTAATAATCCTAATTACAAGATTAGAGGAAGAGGCAACTAGAGAGCCGATTAATACATTGACTATTTCGGCCCTATCAGATGCCATTAAAACTTTAAAAATGCCTTAGCTTTCAGAAATAGATTTTGCAGTAGAAGCAGTTTCTAAAAACAATGTTAAGAGACATTCTCCATCTTTTAACAACTTACATCTAGGATGACATTGCTTGTAGCTATCTGAAGCTGCAGATAGTGGACATACAATTTGTTGAGACATAAAAAATTCACCCCCCTTCAAGAAAATTTTACCATATAGGGGTTAGGGGGGACAAGCAATAAAACATAGAAAAGAGGAGGTTGGAAAATGGCAGAAGTAAAAATAATCGGCAAGGCTCCATTTGGAACAGAAATATATGTAAATGGAGAAAAAGTACAAGCAGTATCAAGCTATACTTTAACGCAAAATGCAGGTGAATTACCAAGTCTAAACCTAATAATACTTGCTACAGAGCTAGATATAAATTCACCTGTGAAAATTATAAAAGCCGATCCGTTGGCGGGCGAATCGACTTTAAAATAAAATTACTTTTTCTCTGGTGCACTCTTATATAATGGACAATTTTTAGCAACGGAACAGCATCCACCGAAAGAAACTACACTACAGGTAAAAAGGCCTTTGATATGAATGCGTTCTTCGAGTGTCGAAGCATTTATATACTCAACTTCAATTGAATGTTCTCCTTCAAGCGTTGGACAAAAACCAGTTACAGTCATTTGAAATTCACCCCCTTCAAGGAAATTTTACCATGTTAAGAGAAGGGGGACAACCAATATTAAAAAAAGAGGAGGTACAAGTATGGATAAAATTAATTTCACCGAAGAGCAAAGATTAGATATAAAAGAAATGCAAACTTTACTAGAAGGATTTAGCCAATTAGATAAAAGTAGAAAAGAAATACTATTAGCGACCTTAACAGGAATGAGATTAGCTGTTGAAGCAGACCGTCAAATTAGAGGAAAAAACTAAAATAGAGGAGGATAACCTATGAGCCAACCAAACATCGAAAAAATAATGAAAGCACTAGCTAAATATAACATACATAATGCAGAGGAATTAAACGAGGCCATGAAAAAAATGAAGCCTTTAGATATAACTTGTATGGTGTCCCCTCCTAGAGGGGACATAAGCAAAATAAAAATAGAGGAGGTAAGAAATTCACTCTTTACTGAACATCCTTAGAAAAACAAACGCAATAGCCTGCGATATGAAAAAATGGACAAGGAGGTATAAAAATGAAAATTAATACAGCATTAATATGTGATGAAAAAGCTAGTTCTGATGTGCTCTGTAAGATTTTAGGAAAATTAATGCATTTAACTGAAGCTATAAAAGAGGCAGAAAAGGATCAATATATATACTTATATAACGAGGAAAAAATTTTAAAAGGAAAAGAATTTGAAAAAAAATTAAGCCAGATGAAACGGGATCTAGAAATGCTAACATCTTTCTTTAGCGGCGAAGAGTGCAAACAGTATATAGAGGAGAACTAAAAATGAAATTCAAAAAGGAAATTATCCATGACAAAGGAGCAAAAGACAGTATATTCTACAGAGTCCTAATAAAAATGGAAAAGCTAGAGGAAGAAATAAAAGCCTTAGAAGAAAAAACAGGCATTATGCTATATGAATACAAAAACCTACAGCATAAGAAAGTAGAATTGGCCATATTAGAAGAATTCTTCGAAGGTGAAGAATGTAAAAGATATATAATTGAGGATTAGTACAATGCCTAGACGAAAGAAAAATGCCCAAAGAGTGTACAAGCCTAGAAAGCTTAAAAATGTGTCAAGACCAAAGGTAGTAATATTACCAGTATGTAAAAGCATAGACGATGGAATTAGTCCAGGTAAATTAAAAGCAGTAGCAGAGTGGAGGTGAAATCGTGATTAATGAACTCCAAGAGGCTATAGAGGATCTAAAAGAAAAACAAATTATTTGGGGACTAGCTAACGAAGAATATGAGCCTATAGCCTATCACAACATGAAAGCAGCAGAAGAAAGAGTTAAAGCAATTATAAAAACCAGTAAAGAAAGGGTGGGATAAATGATTAGTGTTCAACTTGCAGACAAGCTCTACAGAGAGAATGGACTTGTAACTATAGTTAGAAATGGTAAATTTAAAGATTTTGAAGATTACATAGAAAAAGAAAAAGCCCCCTGCCGCAAACAGAGGGATAAATAAGAAATAACTAAACTTATTATAGCACAAAAGCAGAGGTATTACTATAGATTTTAAAATAGCCACTAAGAGGTGGACCATGAAAAAATTAAAAGAAAAAGATATTCAAATATGCCTAGTATGTGGCAAGACGGTTCAAGAAGTTAATTCTTGAGTGCATTGTCCAGAGGTAAATTTGCCTATCTGCATGACACACTGTTCTAATAACTGCCAGCATTTAAATAATGGTACTAGTGTTGTACGTTGTACATATAGACAGAAATATTTACTATGAAGAGAAAAAAAGAGTATTAAAAAACACATTACCTGTACATTCGACCGTCAAAGTAATGTGTTTTCTCAAATGAATTGTTATAAAACCTATTTCTAATATTATAGCATAAATTTACCATATGGTCAAGAAAAGGTTGAAATTACACACTTATTTGTAGGTGTTAATGGCCTTGTAATAGGTATTAACAAGTCAACCAAAACCATAATAAGGAAATTAAATCTATAAAAAGATATAGGAAAAATAACAAGTACTAATTCAGAGATTATTAAAAAGTATACTCTTAATATTTTCTTTTTATACATGGATCAGAAAAATAATTTACTAAAGATAAAGGGTGAAAAGAAAATGGCATATAGAGTTAAAGAATATTTCTGTGGGGATCATTTAGAGTTAGAAATATTTCCAGTAACAAGACAACAGATGAAACAGAGTAGAAAAGACAAGAAAAAAGAGACCGTACCTAAGCAGAAAAATCTGAATGATAAAAATGCGAAGAAATACCTTAGAAGAAAAGTGCATCTAAATTTCACAAATGATGATATAGCAATGCACCTTACATATAAGCCAGGATGCCTACCAGCAACAGAAGAAGAAGCAAGAAAAGATGTAAGGAATTTTATAAGAAGAGTAAATTATTACAGAAAAAAAATAGGACTTCCGCCATTGAAATATATAGCGGTTATAGAGTACGAAGAAGGTAAAACACAATTACATCATCATATTATCATGAGTGGTGGAGTAGATAGGGATACCCTAGAAGAAATATGGGGAAAAGGTAGAGCTAATGCAGACAGACTAAAATCGGACGAGTTCGGATATGAGGCCCTAGTAAACTATATTACCAAGGACCCAAAAGGGAAAAAACGATGGATATCATCAAAGAATCTAAAAAATCCAGAACCTAACGTAAGCGACTATAAATACAAAAAAAACAGAGTCATTGAAATAGCAAAAAATCCAGACGATACTGCTATATTCGAAAAAAATTATCCAGGGTATTTATTAACAACTTGTAAGATCAAAATTAACGACTATACAGCTGGGATACATCTAGAGATTAAGTTAAGAAAGTTAAAAGATTAAAGAGGTGGTACTAATGGCAAGTGGAGCTATTTTAGCTACCTGTTGGGTATGTGAAGAGGCAGTTTGGGAAGATGAATGGTACCTATTCAAAGATTCTATTATTCACGAGCAATGTTTATCTAGAGCTATAAAAGAAACAACAAAACTATCTACAGAACAATATAACAAGTTATGTAGAGCTAAAGAGATCGAACAGGAAATTAACGATTTAAAAACAGATTTAAAAGAAACCTTTAAATATTATCAAGATCAAGTTTCAAGGTTAGAAAAAGAACTAGAAAAAATAAAAGAAAGAGAGTGATCTTATGTTAGAAAAAGCAATAGAAAAATTAAGAAAAGAAATGGACCAGGAAAAAGACAATGCTTATACCCAAGTGGTAGGTGGATATTTAATAAAATTTCTAAATAAAAATCAAGGTGCAGCAGAGAGATTCTTGGCCGAGGATAAAACAATAGCTAAAAGCCTAGAGACAATGAAAAACGAGGCATCCAAAAAGAAAAAGAATAACTTTGCAATGTTCACCTTAGAGGAAGGGTTAGGTCAATTAAACATAGATGGTAAAGACAAAATCCAAGTAGCTATAGAAAGACTTAAAATGTTTGAGCCACCAGCAGGCTATTACCTAGCATTTTCTGGTGGAAAGGATAGCGAATGTATTAAAGAATTAGCGATCATGGCAGGAGTAAAGTTTGATGCACATTATAACCATACTACAGTAGATCCACCAGAGTTAGTTTATCACATTAGAAACAATCACAAAGATGTAGCAATTCATTATCCCGAAAAATCCATGTGGAAATTAATAGAGGAAAAATTAATGCCACCTAACAGAAGTGCAAGATATTGCTGTGATGTACTAAAAGAGGGTGGTGGTGAAGGAAGATTTGTAGTAACTGGTGTTAGATGGGCAGAGAGTGCAAGAAGGAAAAACACTAGGAACGTTGTAGAATTTGACAAATACGGGAGTCAATCAAGAAAAGCAAAACAACAGCGGGAAATTTTCTTGATGAGTGATAATGATGAAAAACGCAAAATGATTGAAAACTGCCAAGTTAAAGGCAAACATATACTGAATCCTATAGTAGATTGGACAGAAGATGATGTATGGAAATTTATTAAATTAAGAAATATTGATTATTGCGAGCTATACGATGAAGGCTTTAAAAGATTAGGTTGTATAGGCTGTCCTTTAGCTGGGAAAAGAAATATGGAAAAGGATTTTGAGAGATGGCCTATATATTACACTAATTATATAAAGGCATTTGAAAGAATGTTAGAAGAACGAGATCATAGAGGGTTAAAAACTGATAATTGGAAAACTGGTGAAGATGTAATGAAATGGTTTATGAATTGCTAAGACACATAACAAGTATTATGTTCAGTAATCAAGAAAGGGGAATGAAAGTGGATAGATTAACAAAAAGAATTGAAGATAAAGTCTATTATACAAAGGGAAAATATAGCCCAGAAACATTGTGTGCAGAAATGGAAACATGGGAAATTAGAGAGTGTATGCGAAAGCTTGCAGATTATGAAGATACAGGACTTACACCAAAAGAGATTTTAATAGTAGTGGGAGAGCGAAATGCTTTAGCTGAGAGATGTGGTGGCACAATCCCTGTATACTGTGGAGAGTGTGAACTGTGGGGTAAAAAAGGATGGAGTCAACATCAAATTGGATATTGCGAAGGTAATGGTAGACCACATAAAGCAACTGATTTTTGCAGCTATGGAAAGAAGAAACAAGAATAAGCACATTAAAAAGGAGGACAAGCCCATGAGCAGTGTAAGAAAAATAAAAAGAAATATAGAGAGAAACACTCCTAGAAAAAAGACATGGATCGAGAGGCTATATGACAAGTTCTTTCAAAGGAGAGAGAAGCTAAATGGACATTAAAGAATTAAGACAGGAGCTAGAATTAGCTGGAATCAAAATAGATAATATCCCAGATGAAGAGTTATCTAGACTTGTAGAGGGTTGGGAAGTAACATTTTTAGGCTTTGTAGAAACATTTAAAGGAATAACCGAAAAAATAATTAAAGTTTTAACTCCAATTGCTCAAAATCGTATAAAAGAACGGAACAAAATAGAGAAATACTCAAAATATCTAAAGCGTAATCATAATAGACAATTGCTATACGAGAAAAGAAAAAGGCTAGGCAAGAAACTATAAAAAATAGGGGGAATTAAAGTGTTAGATATAAAGTTACCTGTATTAGATAAAAACGATAATTGGTTCGTACACGAACAAAAATTAAAAGAAGAAACAAGTGAGTTAGTAGCAACTATACAAATTTACAATCATGTTATACGACAAGACAAAGAAACATTTAAAACTAAAGAAGAAGCAGCAAGAGATTTGTTTATGGAAACCCTAGACGTAATTCAAGTATGTATCGGAATACTGGACAAGCTTATAAAATCCTATCCTAAAATGTTAATAGAAGTTTCAAAGGATCACATAGAGAAATTACACCGTAGAGGCTGGATATTTAAAAAGTGGATTAAAATAGAAGAAGACTAGGAGGCTCTAAAATGAACCGAAGCTGTGAATTTTGTGAATGGAAAACTGAAAAACCAATCTTAATAGGAACTATACATGTTTGCAATGTCGATGAAAAAGAAACTAAATTAGATGGCTACTGTCCATATTTTAGATTTATTAAAAAATAGCACCAAAGAGGGGGACAACTTATGTATTGTCAAATATGCGGAAAAGGAAACGCTGAAAAACATCATATAATCTTTAAAAGTCAAGGAGGAAAAAATTTTTTATTAAATTATAAATATCTCTGTCCAGATCACCATCGAGGGAATATAAGTCCACATAAGAATAAACAAATAGATATTGAATATAAAGAAGAGTTACAAAAAGAATTAGAAGAGCTACTAACAAAAGATCACTACAGATTAGAGGAGCTAATTAACCTACTAGGTATGCAGAAAGTAGAAGCTAAAAAGACCTTTAAGCACTTGAAACAATATACAGAAGGTTATAACAACAGAGAGATTGTATTTAGACTACTAGGAGATAAATTCTATGCATAAAGCACATAAACCGAGAGGGGGTATAGTGCATGACAGAAAAAGAGCTACAAAAACTTCATCTTATTCGAAAAGAAATAGAATTATTACATAAACAAATAAATTCCCTAGCTCCCGAAGTCATAACAGACAAAGTAACTGGTTCACTTTCTGAATTTCCTTATATAATGCATAGCATAACTATATCCGGAATAGATGAAGATGAGTATAATAGAAAGTCAAAAAGATTAGAAAGAAAACTTAAACTAAGATTAGACGAACTTATGGATGCTGTAGAGGAAATTGATGAATATATTTCGAAACAAGAAGATAGCGAAATAAGGCAAATACTATCATTGAAGTATATAAACAGGCTACCATGGCGACAAGTTGCAGAACATCTAGGATATGCAGACGAAAGTGTACCTAGGAAAAAAATAAATAGATTTTTAAAAATGACCGACAAATCCGAAAGCTAACGTGTTAATATGGTATTAAGAAAAAATTCGAATATATCCCCGTTTAGATTATTAAAAAACTCGTTAGGGCAAAACCTAGCGAGTTTTTTACTGTTGAAAAATATTGTTTTATTTATTGATTATTATAAATTTTAAAATCAAATTAATTGAAACGAGGTGGAATTAATGACTGTAGGAGAAGTTATTAAAATTAATAGTCCTGGTATACACAAGAGGTTAATGCAGATCGGCAAGGGGAATAAAGAACCTAAAAAGAGAATTGAATTAGGTGACAGTCCTCAAAACCTTATGAAAGTGGACAGTTACAAACGTGCAAGAGGAGTATTAAGACAAAAAACATGGGGGTAATAAAAAATAATATTATTTTCTAGCCATATGTTTTGGTGTGACGGGCGGTGTGTACAATTAACCCACATCAAAATAAAGGAAGTGATACATATATGATGAAACCACCTATAACAAGAATGGGAGGGAAATCAAGATTAAGGAAAACAATTATAGAAATGATACCAGGCCACACATGCTACGTTGAGCTGTTTTTTGGTGCTGGATGGGTTTACTTCGGGAAAGAACCAAGCAAGGTAGAAGTGATCAATGATATAGACAAGGAGTTAATAAACCTATTCAAAATGATTAAGTACCATGGCCCTGAAGTAGAACGTATGCTTGAATATGAGTTCTCAGGTAGAGATATGTTTGAAGAATATAAGAACTGTACCGTTGAGTATTTAACTGAAATACATCGTGCGGTACGGTTTTTATATTTAATAACTCAAAGTTTTGCTGGTAAGGGAGGACACTATGGGTATGGAACAAACACTAAACCTTCACCACAAATATTTTATAAAAATGTATTAACAGATATAAAAGAAAGACTTAGAAACACCTATGTAGAGAATCTAAGTTTTGAAAAGATTATTGATAAGTATGACAGAGAATATAGCTTCTTCTTTGCTGATCCACCTTATTATGAGACTACAGGATACGATAACGAATTTGGCAAAAAGGAACATATACTTTTACGAGATAAGTTAGTCAATTTAAAAGGTAATTTCTTATTGACAATCAATGACCATGAAGCTGTTAGAGAATGGTATAAGGATTTTAATATAAAAGAAGTTAAAGTAAATTATTCTGTAAGCAGAGAAGGAAAGGCAAGAAAGAACTATAACGAATTAATTATAACTAACTATTAAGATTTCCATTAGATAACATATACTTATGGAAAAGTATAGATTAGTGTAGAGGATTGAATTAATTGAATATAAGCTTTAATAAATAATATTAAACCCTTTCCAAAAATGCTATAATATAGTAAAACTTTGGGAGGGAATTAGTATGGGTTGGAACAAGATTAAAGACGGGGCTAAAGTAATAGCAGAAAAAGGTATAGAGGTAGCTAAAGAAAAAAGAGAAGAAAAGAAAAATGAGAAATATCTAATCAAGCAAGAGGAGCAAGTATTTAAAGATAGAATAGCAAAGATGGATAAAGAAGGGATTGCTTACTGTCCTAAATGCTATTCAACTGATATTAGTGCAAATAAGAGAGGCTGGAAACTTACTACTGGATTGTTAGGGAGTAGTAAAATAATAATAACTTGTTTGAAATGTGGACATAAATTTAAACCAGGTAGCAGGTAGATAATATATAGGCATCCTAGAGGGTGTCTTTTTCATTTGGAGTTGATAGTATGTTAAAGAGCTGTAAGTATTGTATGAGAATACATGATAGTAAGTTTGATTGTGGAAAGAAACCTAAGAGGAAGAAAGAAGTAAATGACATTAATAAGTTTAGATGGTCCAGAAGATGGAGAGAGAAAAGAGAACAGATAGCAGAGAGAGATAAATATCTATGTCAGTTAGCTATTAGAGAAGAGCCACCTAGATATATTCACTCAGACATAGAAGTACATCACATAGCACCTATAGCTGAAGATTATGATCTAAGATTAGAGGATAGCAATTTAATTACATTATCAGAAGAATATCACGAGAAGGCAGAATGTGGAGAGATTACTAAAGAGTATCTAAGAAGTATTCTAAAAGAGCAATATGGCTATGACTACCCCCCGGGGGAGTGACCTTCCAAAAACATGGCTCTCTGGATACCACGTACCCACCCATTTAGATAAAATATTCCCACATCAGCTTTTAAATTGATTTCATGAAAGGAGTTGATATTAATGCCTACACCACCAAAGCCATTTGCAGTATTAAAAAATGAAAAAAAATCGCACAGGACCAAAGCAGAATTAAAACAAAGGGAAGAAGCAGAAAAGGCTCTTGCTACTGGTGTAGCTTTAAGAGAACGCCCAGAAGTAAAAGAAAATCCTGTGGCCCATAAAGAATTTTTAAGAATAAATAAGCTGTTAAAAAACATAGAAAAAAACGATGCTATTTATGAGCCTATAATAAATCGTTACTGTTTATTACAAGCAGAATGTAAAGATTTTGAGGAAAAAAGGGAATCATTTTACAGAGATATTCAAGAACTAACTGAAGATAAAAATAATCTAATTGAAATCGAAGAAATGTCTTTAAGTGCTTATTATAAATTAAAACATAATCTGCAAAACACAATAATCAATCTGGATAAACAGGTGCAAGCTAAAAGAAAAATGCTTTTAGATATAGAAAAAGAAAATATAATGACCATTGCGGCAGCTCTAAGAAGTATTCCGAAAAAAGTTGACAACAAACAAAATCCATTGCTAGAAGCATTGAAAGGTAAAAAAGGCAATGGTACAGGATAGTAGGGCCTATAAATATGCCCAATGGTGTATAATTCCAGAAAACAAGAAAGCACCTAAGTACGTAAAGAAACAGGCAAAAGCTTGGATAGCCATTGCAGATGGAGAAGATTCCGAAGCATACATTGACGAAGATACCCTTGAACAGGTGACTATGTTATTAGGGCTTATGGTACACCCAGACTTACTTTGTCCTATGGACGAGGGCATGGAAGATTATGCTTGGCTCTTAATAATTGCAGCACTTTGTACT